>NZ_DKHR01000061.1:0-62117 GCF_002453835.1 Psychrobacter sp. UBA6739 | reverse complement strand
TTTGGCGATTTTTACGGGTAATGCCCACCCTGAATTAGCAAAAACCGTAGCCGATCATCTCCATATACCTCTTGGTAAAGCTGACATCACGCGTTTTTCTGATGGCGAAATCGCCGTAGAAATCAAAGAACACGTGCGCGGTAAAGACGTGTTTATCATGCAGCCAACTTGTGCACCAACCAATGACAATTTGATGGAAATCATGATGATGGCGGACGCTTTGCGTCGCTCTAGTGCGGGTCGCATCACAGCAGTCATGCCCTACTTCGGTTATGCCCGTCAAGACCGTCGCCCTCGTTCAGCTCGTGTACCTATCTCTGCTAAAGTCGTCGCTGACATGCTAAACATCGTCAGTATCGATCGCGTGATGACGGTTGATTTGCACTCAGATCAGATTCAAGGCTTCTTTGACATTCCTGTAGACAATATCTACGGCACGCCTGTATTGCTTAACGACCTACAAAAACAAGATTACGACAACATCATGGTTGTTTCACCTGATGTGGGCGGTGTGGTGCGTGCGCGCGCTATGGCTAAACAGTTGGGCGATACTGACATGGCGATTATCGATAAACGCCGTGCCCGTGCCAATGAATCGCAAGTCATGCACATCATCGGCGATGTTCGTGATCGTGATTGCGTCATCGTTGATGACATGGTTGATACTGCGGGTACGCTATGTAAAGCAGCTGAAGCATTAAAAGCAAACGGTGCACGTCGCGTATTGGCTTATATTACGCACCCTGTCCTATCAGGCAACGCGTTACAAAATATTAGCGAATCTGCGCTAGACGAAGTCGTTGTTACTGATACGATTCCATTGTCTGAAGCGGCAAAAGCCTGCAGCAAAATCCGCCAAGTGAGTATCGCACCGATGCTTGCTGAAAGCTTACGCCGTATCAATAACGAAGAATCTATCAGCGCCATGTTTGACGCTTAGATTTTTAATGAGCACTCTCTCTACTTTCTGTTGGCAATGCTCGTTATAAAACACTGCTTAAGTTTAAAAAAAAGCGTCAAGTATCTTTACTTGACGCTTTTTTTGCCTATTGGTGTTGCACAGTCATTTTGCGTAGGTCTTTATTATTACTACAAAATCACGTATAATGCGCGCCTGTGCCAACCATTTGTTCGATTTAATTAGGTTGGCATTCTCAAAAGTGCTGATCATGCCCAAAAGTAACGATTGTCATGATAATGACTATCCAAAAAAATCGTTATGATGAGCAAATGGCTACATTTAGCAATTGTGAATTTTATTAGCAATCATAAATGTTAGCTATCATCACGTATTAGTGGATTGGTCGCAAATCCACTTTTTTATGACCAGACACTTCATCATTCTTTTTATAGGATTATATCCATGAGCATTAATCATTTTGAACTAAACGCTGTTGATCGTTCTGCTGAGCAACAAGGTAAAGGTGCGAGCCGCCGCCTACGTAAGCAGAATCTAGTTCCTGCTATCATCTATGGTGGTAACGAAGAGCCAACGTCTATCTCTATCAAGATCAACGAGCTAGTAAAGTCACTTGAATTCGAAGCGTTCTTCTCACACATTTTGACAATCAATGTTGATGGCGTAGAGCATCAAGCGGTTATCAAAGACTTGCAACGCCATCCAGCTAAAGGCTTCCCAATGCATGCTGATTTCCAGCGCGTTGTGAAAGGTCAGAAAATCAACATGAACGTTCCTGTGCATTTTGCTGGTCGTGAAGAAGCGCCTGGTACTAAAGCTGGTGGTGTTCTATCAACGCTAGTATCTGATATCGAAATCGTTTGCCTACCATCACAATTACCTGAATACCTAGAAATTGACGTATCAGGCATGGAAATCGGTGATCTATTCCGTCTATCAGACATCAAACTACCTGAAGGCGTTATCATCTTTGATCTTGACATGGAAGATGCTCACGACCGTACTATCGTTAACATGCAGCCACCAACGGTTGAAGAAGTTGACGCAGACGCTGAAGAAGTTGATGCTGCTGACGTACCTGCTACTGAGCAAGGCACTGAAGACAAAGACGGCGAATAATAAACCACGGTTACATAGAGCACGCAACCTAGCGTCTGCTATGTAATACAAGGTTTGTTTAGTCAAAAAACAGCAGGTGATAAATATCTCCTGCTGTTTTTGTAAGTAAGGTTTGAAAAATAACAGATATGCTATGAATAAATAGCATAATCGCAAACCTTATGCCCCATTTATTCAATTTAAGCAGGGTGTTTTTATGGCCATAAAGCTTATTGTCGGTCTTGGTAATCCTGGTCAGCAGTATATGTTTACACGTCATAATGCAGGGTTTTGGTTTGTCCATCACTTGGCTCAGCAGTTCAACATTACCCTCTCTCATGATAAAAAGTTTCATGGAGTAACAGGACGTGGGCAGATTCATGGGCATGACGTACGTCTATTGATGCCGCTCACCTTTATGAATAAGTCTGGTCAGTCAGTGGTGCCGATGGTGAAATTTTATGGCATTGAAAATGATGAGTTACTGATTGCTCATGATGAGCTCGATATTCCAGCTGGCAGTATCAAACTTAAGACGAATGGTGGTCATGGCGGTCATAATGGTCTGCGTGATATCACCCCTCATATCGGCAACGACTTCCATCGTTTGCGTATTGGTATTGGTCATCCTGGTCATAAGTCTAAAGTTAGTGGTCATGTACTCTCAAAAGCTGCGCCCGATGAACAGATTGCCATTGATAGCGCTCTGACAGCAGCATTTGAAGCGCTACCATTATTACTAAATGGCGATATTGAAAAAGCACGTTCACAAATTAATGGCTTCAAACTGCCAGAATAAAATCATGCTTTAACTATAATAGCCTTTTATTTTAGCAAGTTATCCCCCATTAACCTTTTGATTTGAATCATTAATCTCAGTTACGCTAAGGAAGCAACCTATGCTACTTAATATGCTTAAATGCAAATTACACCGTGCTCGCGTCACCCATGCCGAACTTCATTACGAAGGCTCATGCGGTATCGATGGTGATTTATTGGATCTTGCTGGTCTGCGCGAAAATGAGTCTATCGATATCTACAATGTGACCAATGGCAAGCGCTTTCGCACCTACGCTATCCGCGCTGAATCGGGTTCTGGTATCATCTCGCTAAATGGTGCGGCGGCTCACATGGCAGATTTAGGCGATATCGTTATCATCTGTGCCTATGCTCATTTTGATGAAGTAGAAGCGGCAACCTACCAGCCAAAACTGGTGTATTGCAACGAAGACAACACCGTAAAAGACACAGCAAACATCATTCCGGTACAAGTGGCTTAAAGCACCGGAACACCGAAGGTTTTTGGATAAAGCAAGGATAAATAATCGACTAAGCTGTTGAAGTTATTCTTATTATCCAACCAAAACCGCTATGCTAATATGAGAGCTGAATCTCCATTCTGATTCAGCTTTTTTTTATGCCATTTTTATATGGCAAATTCACATTTTATACCACTCTTAAAAGATGAAGTCGTCAGAAAAATAAATGTCAGCGCTATGTTTTTAAGCTAAATGAGTTTGACACGGCTAAGCGTATTTTTAGGTTTGGTATTAACACTAATAAGGAAACAGACTGATGTGGTTGGCAGTTATTGCAGTATTGATCGGACTAGCTATTCTTGTTTGGAGTGCAGACCTTTTTGTTGATGGCGCCACTGCCTTAGCAAAAAAATTCAACGTCCCTAGTTTCTTAATCGGTGTGTTGATTTTGGGTGTGGGTACATCCGCCCCTGAGATGGTCGTGTCAGTATTGGCGGCACTAGAAGGCAGCCCTGATTTGGCATTAGGCAACGCTTATGGCTCAAACATCATCAATATTGCGCTGGTATTGGGTGCAACCGTATTGATTAGCCCTATTATCATTCGTAAGGGCATTATCAAGCGTGATTTACCTCTATTGGTATTGATTACTATGGTCGCCGCATGGCAGCTGCGTGATGGGCAATTAGACCAAGCAGATGGTATTGTGTTGATAGCGCTGCTGGTCGTGACTTTAGGCATTCAGATTGTACTAAGCTTACGTGAAGGCAACCATGAGCACGAAGGAGAACCCATAGCAGAAAGCATCGATGCTGAACATATCGAGCAAACCCTAACACGGGGACTCATCAGCTTAGTTATCGGCATGCTTTTACTGGTCATTAGCTCGCGAGCTATAGTTTGGGGTGCGGTAGAATTGGCAACGCTTTGGGGCGTGAGCGAACTAGTGATTGGGTTGACGATTGTAGCTGTGGGGACCTCGTTACCTGAGCTGGTATCGAGCTTATCAGCCGCCCGTAAAGGCGAACACGACATGGCACTGGGTAATATTATTGGCTCTAATATATTTAACACCTTGGGCGTCGTTGGTCTCGCAGCGCTTATAGCGCCAATCACAGTCAGTCCAATCATCTTATCGCGCGATATAGTGGCGATGGGATTGGTCACCTTGTTACTCTTGGTATTGTGCGGGTTTGCCTTTATGAGTAAGCGTCCATTCGGTCGCACTTCTGGGTCGACTTTGGTCTTATTCTTTGTCGGCTATACTTTATGGCTGATACAAACCGTCAACCTGTAACGCTTAAAGTGTATTAACAGACCTTAAAATGTATGAACAGACTATGGCGATGATAATGTGGTTTATTTTCCTTGCTTGCGATTTCTAATCACCCGCCATAGTCCTTCATTCTCCGTTTTTGGCATTTTTAAGGTGATGGTATTCGATAGCATATCTTGCACTGCGATACCACGTGGGTTAAAGAGGCAAAAAGCATAGTTAAAGACAAAGCCCAAAAAGGCACTGGTCAATAAAACAGCACGCGAGCCATCGATGACACTACCAATGATACCAAATATAAGTGGCATAATACTGGCCGCTAAAATCCGCTTAAATGACTGTCCCCACGTTAGCAAATGACCATTGCTATTGACCGTCTTTAACCGCCAAGTCTGCATACCTAGTGTCTGTCCACCACGACGCCAAAATATCCCATAGAATCCCACTAACGTCAGTATAAAAGACGGCGTCATAATCACGTTTTGATACCACGTTGGCAGCGACTGCGCTTGAGAAGAGTCTGTACCGGTATTCATGGTCAGCAATGTACCAATCACGGTTAGCAGGGTACCGACCAAAAACAACAACGCTAAAATCAACATGCCATCATAAAGAATCGCTGCCATACGGGTACCAGCTTTGGCAATCGTCAGCTCTTCAACGTCAGAGGCATGGTGTGCTGAGGCTTTAGTTTTAGCAGCAGATTTGGTAGGTCGTTTAGGTAAACTTTTTGACATGGTACAAGCTCATAGCAAGCAGTGAATAGTGGCTCTATTGTACCGTAATTCACTGTCTTATCGTACATTATCCTAAGATGCCGTAAGTCATATAACAATGTGGTATAACCATGTCGTATGACTCATCAGCTCATAAGACTATCACACAGAAATTGCAGACATAAAAAAATCGCCAAGTTGTCATAAGACAGGCGATTATTTTAAGTTTTCTTTAACTGGGTTAAAGAAGTGATGATGCAAATGGTGCGCTTGGAGAGATTCGAACTCCCGACCCCTTAGTTCGTAGCCAAGTGCTCTATCCAACTGAGCTACAAGCGCGTACTTTGCATATCATTTACTGCGTTGTTAAGAAACAATTGCAGCAAATTAGGTTGGTTATTATATAGATAATTTCGCTTGTGTCAACATCTTTTTTTATCAAAATCAAATTATTTTTTGCTTTAATAAAACAGAAGATTATTAACGCTTTTATATCGCGTCACTACTCTACTAAAAACCGAATAAATGGAGGTGAAGGAGGGATTCGAACCCTCGATACGCGCAAACGTATGGTTCCTTAGCAGGGAACTGGTTTCAGCCACTCACCCACTTCACCAAACGACGTAAGACTTTTTAAGTTCTAAAAAATAGTATTATTGCTGATAATACGTCTTATCCCGTGGGCGAGTATTATAGCAAAGCCAAAACGAATTGCAAGCACTGTCTACAAATTTAATGCAGTTTTTATCATATTTATTTGTTTATATGGTTTCATAGCCTCTTGAGCAACCCAAATATCAATAAACACTAGTAAAAACGATGTTTAAGTTAGTCAGCACGCTCTGGGTTGTTGTTAATTGATTGATTAATGGATGGATTGTCTATGTACCATCTCTCACCTACTATGGCTTTTTTAGCAGTGGGTGTCTATAGTATTTGTTACTCATTTTAGATTATGTCAAAGGAATTTTTATGCGACCAGTGGTACTGTGTTTTTCAGGATTAGACCCCTCAGGCGGCGCTGGATTACAAGCGGATATAGAGGCCATCGGTCAAGCAGGTGCGCATGCTGCCATTGCTTGTACAGCTATTACCATACAAAACTCGCAGCAAGTCTTTGGTTTTGAAGCTTGTGCAGCAAATTTGGTAAAGGATCAGGCCACCGCAGTGCTCGATGATTTGCCTGTTGCAGCTATTAAGTCAGGTATGTTGGGTACGACTGATAATATCGCTATGCTGACTCAATTGTTTGCCGAGCACCTTATCACCGCTGATACGCCATTTGTATTAGATCCCGTATTGGTTGCCAATAGTGGTGGCAGTTTGGGCGATGAAAAGACGCTCGTTAGCGCATTTAGAGAGCTGTTACCATACGCGACCCTTATCACACCGAATACTCATGAGCTACGCGCATTAAGCGGTGAGCAAGACTTACATATTGGCGCGCAAAAATTATGCGCTCAAGGCACCTATGCCGTATTGGTAAAGACCTCACATGACTTTGATAGCGGCGATATAGAGCAGTATTTGTATATAAAGGGTGAGATGGTACATAAAAGCACCTTGCCGCGCTTAACGGGCGAATTTCATGGCTCTGGCTGTTCGCTTGCCAGCTTTATCGCTGGGCGCTTAGCAATGGGTGATGCGCTTATCGATGCAGTAAAGGCAGCAGACAGCTGGATTACCCAGACGCTGCGAGCCGCTGATGCACCGCACCCTAATAATGAGCAAGCCCAATTAATACCCAATCGTTTTATAGACTTTCAACATAACCTCTAAATAATTAATAAAAAAAGGGCGCTCTATATCTCATAGAACGCCCTTTTTTAGATAGCTACTGGTAATTTTAGATAGCGGCTTTCAAGTGATTATTAATTCATTAATCCAGCTCAACCCAACATCGGCATGAAGCTCGCGGCAAAGCCACCAATAAACATCTCAAGCAAAATAAAAGCAATGAATGCGACCATTGGTGATAAATCAATCATACCCAAGTTTGGCGTGATTCGACGAAATGGTGCCAAGATTGGCTCCGCTAAATTAACAATGATACCAATAATCGGATGCTGAGATTGGGTAAATACCACAATCCAGCTGACAATGATGGAACCAATGACGAGATAGCGACACATACGTAAAAAGTCTAATACCAAGCTGATAGTACCAGTGAAAAATAACGGTACAGGAGCGATACCTTTATGGGTCAGTGCTGCTTTTCCAGAGATATCGATCAAACGAATCAAAAACATCAAGACGATAGCCGCAATACTGATACGCCCTTGCCCGACGGTTGGAAAAATACGCCCAAACACGTCGACAATGTGCGTTGCTTTGTAGGCAGGCGCAATCATGGGATTGCTGGCATCCATCCCTGCAAATTGCAGCATAAAGCGAATAAACACCAACATCATGGCGAAGGTGGTGACCAAATCAAAGATTTGAAATAACATGTTGTTCATGAAGTGCTACTCAATGTGACATTATTAACAGGTTTTGGGATGACGACTGTCATTGCTTGGTACTTGGTATTGGTGCTTAATATTGCTGCTTAGTATTACGGCTCAGGCGCGTCATGCGCTTTTAGAAAATATCGCGCCTGATATATGGATGATTATTTACTCATCTCTTCACTCAAGGCTTGGCTACGGTCATAGCAGGCCTGCATAGCCTCAACGATTTGACCACCGATATCATTGGCTTGCATTGACTCAACAGCGGCTTGGGTTGTCCCATTTGGCGAGGTGACCTTGCGACGCAATTCGGCAGGTGCATCCTCACTATTCATCGCCATTTTTGCCGCGCCTAGCATGGTTTGCATAGCGAGCGCTGAAGCCTGCTCTTTATCCAAACCTAAAGCCACTGCCCCGTCAATCATGGATTCAATGAAGTAAAACATATACGCTGGCGCTGATCCTGATACGGCGGTTACCGCATGCATGTGTTCTTCATTATCGACCCACATGACCAATCCTGATGCTTCCATCACCGCCGTTGCTAACTGCTTTTGTTCAGCAGAAATATTATCAGTACCGTACAGACCCGTTGCGCCCATTTGAATCATTGCAGGGGTATTTGGCATCGCACGGACGATATTGTCATAGCCACCCAACATGTCAGATAAAAGCTCAGTCGACAAACCTGCTGCCACTGAAATTACCAACTGCTTGTCTAAGACATCCGCAAAGCTACTGACTACCGCTTTCATCACTTGCGGCTTGACCGCCAGCACCACAATGTCAGCATCGATAATGGCAGCTTTTGCATCAGCAGTTGGATCAACCGTATTCAGTCCTTTAGCAGCCAATTGCGCGCGCGCTTCACTGCTAGGATCAGCAACGGTAATTAAACTCGGTTTGACACCGCAGCTAACAAGCCCGCTAATCAAAGCCTGCGCCATATTTCCGCCACCGATAAAGCTGATTTTCTTATTATCTAATACTGACATACATGTCTCCTATTCAAAAATCCAAAGGTACTCAAACTAACATAATGATAGGTAAAATGACACTCAGTTTACCATACTGCTACTGGCATCGTTTGATAAATTGACGGCATCTAACCCGGTTGTAAGCTTCATCGAACCACTGAATTGCCATGGACTATTGCTCAACCAAACGGTTAAATTAACAAGGGCATTATATAAAATCAGTGACGGAGAGTAATATGTTTTTCATTCGTAAAGCTAACCCAAAGGATTATGCAAACATTGCTAACATTCACTTCAAAAGTTGGCATGCCGCCTATTTAGATTTGCTACCAGCGTCCTACATCAATGATAAAAACAACTTATGTAATAAAACAAAAATGTGGCAGGAGTTAATAGCGCATCCTGATGTTATTGTCTGGATAGCATATGATGTTCATAATAATAATTTGGGGTTTATTGGCTACTTCATTAATAATAAAAATTATGAAATTACCACGTTGTATGTTTTGCCCGACTATCAAGGATTGGGTATAGGCACTCAATTAATGACAGCATCATTACAAGCCCTCTTAGAATCTCATATCCATGCCCATTTTTATTTATGGGTATTAGAAAATAATGTGGCTGCTATTGATTTCTATCAAAAATTTGGCTTTGTAGCTAATGGCGAAAAGAGTGAAGAATGCTACAAAAGCATGCCAATAATAGATATCAAAATGGTTAGAAAACTTGTTGACCTAATGCCCTAGCCCTAGATAACCTAAACCTCCTAAAATATTTAGGTTACAAATATTAAAAAGCGTTATTGATGCTTAGACTGTTTCTAATAACATTGTTTTTAATAGCACTATTTCTAATAACATTCCCTCTAATAGCACTGTCTAAAACACCAGTATTGTCTATCGTGTCTATTAGCGACCTACTCGTCCCTAGTATCCAGCTCTCAAAAGGTGATACCAGTAATAATGGCCACTCTTTATCCTGCTGTACGGATACGGCAACGGCACTGACCACCACCAAACTCTCGCGCAACCATACAGGTACACCAAGCGTTTGATATAGCTTCTTGCCCGCTTGTGGACGTGATGCCAAGGCAGTTTGCACACGCTGCTGACGACCTAATGGTGCGAAGGTAATCTCAAACTTCTCATCACCATCTTGGTCGCTGTCTAATAGCTCTGCCAAGGCATTTGGCATCATTTGTGCTTGCCAAGTAAATTTACTATCCCTGCGTAAGGTAACTGATACAGACTGGGCAGCCTCTGAATCAGCATCAGCCACAACAAAATCAGATAAGGGTTGAATCTGTTTGGTAAGCGGCAACTCAAGCCATGTCAACCAATCGCTGCTGAGACGATAAAGCTGCTGACGGTAGCGGCAAATCGTATAGGACTGCTTGCGAGCTTGCCAAAAAAGCGCCGTTTGGTGATCAGGATCTTCACGTTGGCTTAGCATAAATACATCATCGACCAGCTGCTTAGCAGGCGGTAACGGTTCATCTTGACCGAGCCAATGATGCAATAGTTGCCGCTGACGATAAATGGGTAATGCTTGTAGCTTGTCTATATTTAGCACACGCTGGGCAGACGATAGCTGTAATGATGCTACCTCTATCTGCTGTAAATCTTCTGCCGCTTGTGCATTGATTATTAATTGGGCATCACGCAATAGCTGTGCGCTACGGGCGATATTGTCAATGACATTGGAATTATAGGTTGCCAATACTGGCATGATGTCGAGGCGTAGCCCACTACGTACATTATCACCAGCATCATTGGTTGGGTCATCGATATAAGGGAGCTTTAGGCGCTGAGCATAATTGCTGATATTGGCGCGTTTGACCGTCAGCCAAGGTCGCCATAATGCCATACGCTGTGTGCCTTGCGTTTGGATACGCCACGGCTGCATACCCGACAGACCATTCACCCCAGCGCCTTGTATCAGCCGCATCAGCACCGTCTCTGCTTGATCATCGGCATGATGCGCTAAGAGCAATACATCATCTTGATTGAGTTGCGCTCGCATGACATCATAACGAGCCTGCCTTGCGGCTTGCTCATCATGACCATTCACTTGCGCACGTAAAATCCGACACGGTATCTGCTGCACTGCTGCCCAGTTAGCAACATGTGTCGCCCAAGTGTCACTATCTGCTTGCAAACCATGATTGACATGCAGCAATTGCGGCAAAAATGGCAACTTACCTTGGCGATAGAGCTGCACACACAGCGCAGCCAATGCTAATGAATCACGACCACCACTACACGCCAGCCAAAGCCGTCGACCGTGCAGCTGTTCACCATATTCAGCCATACTGCTCAATAATGCTTGTGCCAGATCGGCATCGACAGGCAAGTCTGCGATTGGCTTCATAGGATGCGAGAGGATTGCACTGCTGGTCATAATCAGCCTTATTTATTTAGCATGCATACATGAATTGACATATAAATGAATCAGCTTATACGTCAGCTACTACATCAGTTACAGCGTCAGTTAGCACCTATATTAACAGCCACAAAAAAACGCGCCATAAAATGACACGTTTTTATTTTAGCATTAAGACTCAGTCTCTAATATGAAAAGCTTTGTGTCCATGAATAGAAGCTTAGTAACAGAGATGTCATAGCGACCAATTAAGCAGGCAACATCACTTCTGAGTTAAAGGTTTTCAGCTTCTCATAACGTAGCTCACAACGCGCGTGTGCGTCTAAATCTTTAATCTCATCTAACTGCTCAGCAATAAGTGCTTTCAAGGCGAACATGACTGGTTGCGGCTTGATATGTGCGCCTTCACCTTCTTCAATGACGGCATCAATCAGCCCCATTTGATATAAATTAATCGCATTTAATTTCAAGGCTTCACTAGCGTCTTGTGCTTTTTCAGCTGTTTTCCACAGGATAGAGGCACAGCCTTCCGGAGAGATAACCGAATAAATACTATTTTGTAGCATATTGACTTTGTCACCAACACCAATTGCCAACGCCCCACCTGAGCCGCCTTCACCGATGATAGTCACGATAATAGGCACTTTTAGGCTAGAAAAAACGGCGATACTTTCTGCAATGGCTTGCGCTTGTCCGCGTTCTTCCGCGCCAATACCCGGATAAGCGCCTTGAGTATCGACAAAGGTCATCACAGGGATATTAAAGCGCTCAGCCATTTTGACCAAACGAATCACTTTGCGGTAGCCTTCAGGATTGGCCATGCCAAAGTTATGGGCAATACGCTCACGGGTACTGCGACCGCGATGTTGACCAATTACCATCACAGGCTGATCATCAAAACGCGCCAGACCACCAAGAATGGCTTTGTCATCGGCAAAAGCACGGTCACCGTGCAGCTCATCGAATTCGGTAAACAACTGATTAACATAGTCCATAAATAATGGACGCTTGGCGTGCCGTGCAAGCTGCACACTATCCCAGACAGTGCTCATAGACGCTTCCCTTTAATAATTATACTTAATGTATTTATGTTTAAGAATAATATCGTTATCGATTTTTAGATAATGAAAGTACAGTTGTAAACTCAATAGAGGCTATAGTAGCACATCTTAAATGGCATGACATTACTGACAAAGCCGCTTTTGTTACGTTAATCTATAGCATACTCATTACAATAGTAACGGCATCATGTTGATCGTCAGTGCAAAGCAGGGCTGTCTAGCCCTCAACCACGCTCAGCGTCACGCCCCATTTGGCAAACTGCTCAATCTCAGTATGCAGATCCGGCAATAAGAAAGCGTAATGCTCACTGCTATTGGCAACGGTGATTTGCCAGCAATGATCGTCCATGGCTTGTAACTGTAATTCTGGTAATTCATAATCGCTGCGGCTGTGATGCGCCAGTACAGCCAAACGTAGCAACAGGCAAAGATAAACGAGCTGATTACCACCAACATTACAGGTCTGCTCTAACATATCAGCCTTGAGCTTACGACGATGATTGAGCATCAGCTGTGCCATGCGCTTTTGATCGACTTGTGAGAATCCTGGAATATCAGAATACTCAAGCAAATACGCGCTGTGCTTATGATAACTACTATGACTGATTGCCAATCCTATCTCATGCAAGAAAGCCGCACGTCTGAGTAAATCACAATCATCATTGGTAAGGGCGAGCTTCTCCTTCACTTGCTCAAATAAATGACGACTGGTTTTCACCACTTGTTTGGCTTGTTTTTTGTCCCCTGAATAACGCTTAATCAGCGCCAGCACACTGCGGTCACGAACATCTTCGCTAGCAAAGCGTCCAAGCATGTCGTACATCACACCTTCACGTAGTGCACCATCTGAGTAAGTAATGGTATCGACACCCAGCACTTTCATGACCGCACGCAGTACCGCAACGCCTGCTGGGAAGACGGCTTTGCGATGTTCCTTAACGCCTTCTAAATCGATGTCATCGACGTTGCCAATTTTAAGCAATAGCTTCTCTAACTTTTTGACACCTTTATAAGTGATGCGCTCTTGCTCATCAGCCCAGCCCTTAGATACCAGCACATTACGTACCGCTTTAATCGTCCCACTCGAGCCAACCACACTACTCCAGCCCAATTTTTGATAACGACCCTGAATCGCTAACACTTCTTTGCGAGCGGCTGATATCGCATTATTAAAGGCTTCTTTCGTGATTTGACCATCGGCAAAGTACTTCTGGGTAAAGGCGACACAGCCCATCTGCAAACTCTCGGTCAATAGCGGATCGAACTCTTGACCAATGATAAACTCTGTCGAACCGCCACCAATATCGATGACCAAACGCTTATCACTACTGGCATTGGTGTGTGAGACGCCCAAATAAATCAAGCGCGCCTCTTCTCGTCCCGCGATAATCTCAATGGGTTTCGGCAATATTTTATTGGCACGGGCAATAAAGTCATTGGCATTTTTGGCTTGGCGTAAAGCATTGGTCGCAACCACGCGAATGCGTTCGGGTGGTACCGAATCCAAACGCGCCACAAATCGGCTCAAACAGTCGAGACCTCGCTGTGCAGCTGCCGCACTTAAGATATTATTCTCGTCCAAGCCTGCGGCAAGCTGGACTTTTTCAGACATAGAAACGACTTTTCGCACCTCACCATGGTCAAGACGCGCAATGGCCAGATGAAAACTATTGGAACCGATATCAATGGCTGCCATCATTTCATCATCAGCAAGCGGCGGATTTGTAAGGTAGTCAATAGGCATAAGAGGAATCGTTACCGTGTTGGATAAAAGGGAGAGGATATGGGCTAAAAATCAGACGATTGAGTCATATAAACATCGTAGCTGCACCAAATAGTGCCATCTATACAAAGATGCTCACGTGTTTGACGCAATTTTCGCCATTAAAGCATTTATGCCAAACACTGGCAAGTGACCCAAATGCTAATTAAGCAGCAAGCGCATCATTCACAAAATAACGAATGCGCCATAAACATCCATTGCTTGTGTTAAGGATAGCGTTTTGCTACATTAAAAACGACCAATATTATAATAAATAACAGTTACTTAATGAGCGCCTAGCCGTTTTAGTAAAACGGAAAGCCCCCTAATTACTCTCCCTAATATCTATACTCAAGAAACGATTAGCAAGGAAGCTAAACAAATGAATCAAACGACCACACAAAACACTACCAAAAACGCCGATGCTCAAGCGGTCAGCAATGCTAAAAAAAACATGATGACAACCGTCAGCCCAACAAAGCAGAAATTTTATGATTTCTATTTAGCTGAACATCAAAACATGGCTTGCCGCCGCTTACATTTTGCTGGTAGTAGCTTTGGCTTATTGGGACTCGCAAAGTCGGTCAAAACCGCTTCACCAAAACCATTACTTACAGGCATCGCTGCTGGATATGCTTGCGCTTGGGTCGGTCATTTTTTCTTTGAAAAAAACGAACCTGCCTCGTTCAAATTCCCTCTAAAAAGCTTTGCTAGCGACTTTCGTATGTACAGTGATGTCCTACGCGGTAGACTCAGCTTAAAAGACCGTAAATTTGATAAAATCGGACGATGATAACTCGCCCCTAGCTCAACTAACGTAAAGACTTACGTAATATTTTGCCTACCGCAGTTTTGGGCAATTCATCGATAAACTCGTATGACTGCGGGCGTTTATAACCTGTTAAACGCTCGATTGCGAAGCTTTGTAGCTCTTCTACCGTTACGCTCAAATCCTTTTTAACCACAAACGCTTTGGGTACCTCGCCGCTGTGCGCATCTGCAATACCAACCACCGCGACTTCAAGTACTTTCGGATGCTCTGTCAATGCCGCTTCCACTTCGTTTGGATAGACGTTAAATCCTGAAACCAATATTATGTCTTTTTTGCGATCCACCAGCGTCAAAAATCCATGTTCATCTAGCACACCAATATCACCTGATTTAAAGTAGCCATCCTTTGTAAAAGTATCTGCATTGTCTCGTTGCCAATAACCACGCATGACCTGCGGGCCTTTAATACAAACCTCGCCCCGTGTACCTATTGCACAAGTTGCACCCTGTTCATCAATGATTTTAATATCCATCATCGCAAGTGGCAGACCAACGCTACCATTAAAATGATCTATACCAGGTGGATTAAAAGAGATAACTGGTGCAGTTTCGGACATGCCGTAACCTTCATTGATAATCATACCAGTGACTTGTTGCCACTGATCAGATACGGCTTTTATAATTGCGGTGCCGCCACCGATAGATAGTGCCAAGCGACTAAAATCAAGGTTGGCAAACTTTGGATGATGCAGCATACCAATAAATAAGGTATTCACCGAAGGAATGACATGCGGACGGTGCTGCTCGATGGTATTGACTAGTCCATCGATATCACGCGGATTGGTGACCAGTATGTCTTCCCAGCCGCCATAAATACCTAGTAAGCCGCAAACGGTAAATGAGAAGATATGATAGAGCGGCAACGGATTGAGTATTTTAATCTGCTCGCTACGACCCGCTTCAATCGCATGACCAAACATCGCATAACACTGACAGACATTGGCCATGACATTGTAATGCGTGAGCATCGCGCCTTTTGGCTTGCCGGTCGTGCCACCCGTATATTGCAGTAAAGCTAAATCTTCACGCTCGATAGTAACAGGCTGATATTGCTCAGCGTGGTATGCACTCATAATATGGGCAAAGCTTATATTCTGCTCTGAGATATTTTTTGCAGCATTATCGGCTGTGGTTTGATTGGTTTGATTGAATTGACGAGTAGTATCGGCTGACGGTTCAAGTTGGGTAAGCAAAGCAATATCGTTATCAGCAGGTGCAGCACTCGGATTGACGGAACAATGTACGACGAATGAAAGTTGCGCTTTGACTGCATCATCTAACTGATCGTAAGCAGAGGTCATACCATCGAGGACAATCAGCACACTAGCTTGAGCATCCGTCAGCTGATGTGCCAATTCATAATGGGTATACATCGGATTGACATTCACCAATACCGCGCCTGCTCGCAGACAACCAAGTAACACCACGGCATACTGCAATATATTGGGTAATTGCACAGCAACACGGTCGCCTTTGCTCATTCCTTGTGATTGCAAAAAAGCAGCAAAGCGGCGGCTGGCAATATCCAATTGTGCAAAGGTAAGGGTGGCGGGCCCCATACTAAAAGCCACAGAATCACTATGCTGATCTATTTTGGGTTGCAATAAATCTAGCAGGTTGTGCTTGTTCTCTAATACATCTAAATTATTTCTTATTCCATATTTCTCATATGAGGCTTGCCATAACGGTGGCGTATTACTGCTAGGCATATCATTAATGCTTGTAGTCATCAGTTGGCGTCCTTGCTCAATTGTCTTGATTCATCTCAGAATAGCATAATTTATTGTTTATTTTGCAATCACCCAAAGAAGGAATTGTCTTCGTCCTAGTTTTTTAGTTTATGCAATCATCGTCAGAAAATCTTTATCTTTCATAGTGAAAATCAGAAAAGGATAAATATTGGGCACAAAAAAACCAGCATGATCTCTCATACTGGTTCTTGTAAGTACATACATTTTAAACAGATCTTAAATAAACAAGGTCTTAAATAAACAAGGTCCTGAACAAACAGTTACGCTTTTGCCATTTCTGCAAAAATTTCGTCAGCGGCTTTAATCGACGCATCAATATCTTCATTGCTGTGTTTAATTGACATAAAGCCTGCTTCATAAGCAGACGGTGCCAGATAAATACCGCGATCCAACATGCCATGGAAGAACGTATTAAACACCGTCATATCACACTCTGTCACGTCATCGAAGTTCTTTGGCGTGTCAGTTTCATTGTCTTTAACAAAGAACATGCCAAACATACCGCCCAATTTATTGGTACGCATGTTGATGCCATGTTTGTCAGCTGCCGCTTGAAAACCGCCTACTAGACGATCAACTTTCGCTGCTAACTCAGCATAAAAGCCATCTACGGTTAAGTCTTCAAACATCGCGATACCCGCACGCATTGCCAGTGGATTACCTGACAATGTGCCGGCTTGGTAGACGCCGCCGAGTGGCGCAATGCAAGACATCACTTCTTTTTTACCACCGAAAGCACCAACTGGCAAACCTGCACCGATGATTTTACCAAAGCAGGTCAAATCAGGATCAATACCGAAGTATGCTTGTGCGCCGCCCAGTCCGACACGGAAGCCCGTCATCACTTCATCAAAGATCAGCACTGAACCGTTGGCAGTACATTCTGCACGCAAGGTATCATGGAATTCTTGGGTCGGAATGACCATATTCATGTTGCCAGCGATCGGTTCTAAGATCACGCAAGCGACTTCTTCGCCCCATTTCTCAAAGCAATCTTTAATCGCTTGTGGGTCATTATAAGGAATCGTAATGGTGTGCTTAGCAAAATCAGCTGGCACACCTTTTGATGTTGGCTCGCCAATATCTAGCATGCCCGAACCTGCTTTTACCAATAAGCTGTCTGAATGCCCATGATAGCAGCCTTCAAACTTAACGATTTTGTCACGCTGGGTATAGCCACGAGCCAGACGAATTGCACTCATGGTCGCTTCTGTACCGGAGCTGGTCATACGAATCATCTCAACGCTTGGGACAATTTCGCAAATTTTATCGGCAACAGTCGTTTCAAACGGCGTTGGCGTACCAAAACTTAAACCATCATCCGCTGCTTTTTTGACCGCATCAATCACTTTAGGGTGCGCATGACCCAAAATCATTGGACCCCAAGAGCCGACATAATCGATATAAGCATTGTCTTCGGTATCATAAATTTTGCTGCCGTTAGCACGGTGCATAAAAATAGGCGTGCCACCGACACCAGCAAAGGCACGGACTGGCGAGTTTACGCCGCCAGGAATATGTTTTCGGGCTTGCGCAAATAGCTGTTCGTTTTTAGTGCTCATCATTATTCTCTACTTATTATTTCTTTAATATTGGTTCTGTCTTATTTTATTAAAAATAACTTTGCGGCTTGTTGTTAATGCTTAGCAGATTTTTAAAGCACATTTAATAATTTATGCTTTTTTAACAACAGATGATTTAAGCTTCATTGGGCCAAAACCATCAAGTTTACAGTCAATATCATGACCATCAGAGGCATCGGGCAGCAGGCGAATACCTTTTGCTTTAGTACCGACTTTAATAACAATCGATGAACCTTTGACTTTTAAGTCTTTAATCACGGTGACGGTATCGCCATCTTGCAGCTCATTACCGACCGCATCACGAATGACCGCGTCTTGCTCTTCAGCTTGTGCCGCATCGGTTTCAGCCGCAGTCCATTCATGAGCACACATGGGACATACCAGTAACGCACCATCTTCGTACGTATATTCAGCATCGCATTTTGGGCAATTGGGTAAGCTCATAATTTCCTCGTCAGCCGTGATAAATTGGGTGTATTCTAGAGCTAACATTGTACCGTAACTCGCCAGCTTTAACCAATCGCTTCGCTCGTAAATGCGGTGCTGTGACTAATTGATAGATTCGCTCATGTCTTACAGCGGACGTTTTTTATCACACAGTGTTTTGTGGTACTCTGCTTTAACTAAATTTGGTTTGATGGCCATATATCTTTAGATGGTAAAAACCTCAATATTTACTTTAGCAATTACTTTAACAACTCAGTATTCACCACAATATCTGAGGCTATGGCTACTGATAACGATAGCGACTTATGAATAGGATAATAATAATGACTCAATCAAACGTATCGACCCTCTCATCAACATTGCCACAATTTGTTCAACTAACGATTCAAGGTGAAGATGCAGAAAAATTCTTGCAGGGTCAGCTAACCTCTGATGTCACCAAGCTCGGACTCAGTTATCAAGCAACGGCGCTTAGCAATTTAAAAGGTCGCATTGATTTTGGTTTATGGATAAAAAAACAAGCTGAAAAGCATTATGATGTGGTTATCAGTGCCGATTGCGCTGAGGCTTTTCAAGCCCATTTAAAAAAGTTCGGTGCCTTTTCAAAATTTGACACCAGTGCGCCCGCGCCCATTTATCCTTGCGTGCTTGATGACGTGCCAACCTTTAGCCATCAAGAAGACCACAATAAGCCAACCGATACCCAAGCGTGGATGCAAGAGAGTCTTGCCATTGGCAACTATTGGATAGTTGCTGCAACCCAAGGTCTGTTTCAGCCACAAGAGCTGCGTCTGCATCAGCGCGGCGGTATGGACTATGATAAAGGCTGCTATCTTGGTCAAGAAGTGATTGCCCGTATTTATTTTAAGGCAGCGCCAAAAGCGTTTTTACATTATGTCAGCGGCGCAGGTGACGTGCCAGCAGCCGGTGACAAGCTAGAAAAAATTCAGGTGGTTAATGCGATTGCCGATGACACTATTAATGGTAATGGTTTTAAAGCATTGGTCGTTGCCCGTCCAGAGCATTTAGCCGATAGTGAGCTTACTATATTAGACTTACCGCAAGCGCTGCAAGCCGATGTTGCGCGCCAAAAATAGTGCGATATGATGAGTGACGCGTAATAAGCAGCACTCGTCAAAACATTTTTACTAAAAAAGCAGCAGAGTAATCTATGACCCATATTGCGGTACTCGGAGCGGGTGTGGTGGGCGTGACCACCGCATGGTATCTTCGCCAAGCAGGCTACGATGTGACCGTCATTGAGCGTGAGCCAGCTGCCGGTATGCAGACCTCATTTGCCAATGGTGGTCAAATATCTGTCTCGCACGCAACCCCTTGGGCCAATCCTGCGGCTCCTATGAAAGCGCTTAAATGGCTGTTTCGCGAGGATGCACCGCTGCTGTATCGCTTGCGTGCTGATAAGGCGCAGCTTAAGTGGGCGATGCAGTTTTTGCAAGAATGCCGTGCAGATAGAGCCGATGCCAATCTGGTACAAATGGTACGTTTAGGCTTGTATTCACGAGATGCACTACAACAGCTGCGTGCTGATATTGATATTGATTACGAGCAGCAAACGCGCGGTATTATGCATTTTTATACCAATCAAGCGGAATTTGATGCCGCCATTGCGCCAACGGAGCGCATGCAAGAGTTAGGCTGTGAGCGTCATGTCATCGATATCAATAATGCCGTTAACTTAGAGCCTGCGCTTTACCCTATTGCTCATAAGCTAAAAGGTGCGACTTATACCAGCCGTGATGAATCGGGTAATGCCCATTTATTTACCCAACGCTTAGCCGAGCGCTGCATCGAGGCTGGCGTTAAGTTTTTATACGATACCGAGATTCTGGCGTTAAACACTGACGACTATTCTGCGCGCCCGCATGTGCATAGTATTACCATTCAACCTAAGGGAGAAAACGCGCAAACCTTTAGTGCAGACAGCCATGTACTGGCATTGGGCAGCTATAGCGTATCGCTCATGAAACCGCTGCATATTCATCTACCTATTTTCCCTGCTAAAGGCTACTCGGCCACTTATCAAATCAACCCTCGCGCCCCGCATCTGGCACCCTTTGTCAGTCTCATTGATGATGAGTTTAAGCTGGTGACATCACGCCTTGGCGACAAGCTACGCGTCGCTGGAACAGCAGAATTTAACGGCTACAATTTGGATTTAAATAGCACCCGCTGTGCAGCCATTACCCGCCGTGTGCAGCAGTTATTTCCCAAAGGTATCATCGCCAATTCTGTGCAATATTGGACAGGGCTACGTCCAATGACCCCATCAAATGTGCCGTTAATTGGGCGCGCGCACAGAGGTCAAGTCCGTCATGGCAGTCATAATGTGGATGCTGGTTTTGATAATTTATGGCTCAATACAGGTCATGGTACGCTTGGCTGGACGCATGCTTGCGGTTCGGCGCAGGCGATCAGCTTATTAATACAAGGTGAGACACCGCCAGTCGATTTTGATTTTGTTGGCTTAGGATCATAAAAATAAGAAACGTAAGAATAGGAAATATAAAAAAGGCGCTACCAATATAAGTCAGCGCCTTTTTTCTTTATATGAAAGACTTTTATTCTAGAACTATTTTATGCAGCGCTCTCTGATTTAATATCGGCATTAACTTCAGAATTAACATCAGAATCAGCCGTCGCCAAATCAGTCGCTTCTGGCTCAATCGCTTCCAATTGTACTGGTACACCATTGACTGCCGCATTGCCACTTAGCTGATCAATTAAGGTATCGTCTGTCAAATCATTGACACTGACGCCCGCATGCGCTTGAGCGATTTTTTGTTTTACCCCTTTACGGCCGTGACCCCAACCATGGGGGATACTCACGACATTTGGCATCAGCTCATCCGTCACTTCTGCTACGATCGTCACACTACCCACACGCGACGTGACTTTTACGTTTTGACCATCCTCAATACCGTACTCTTTCGCTGTTTCAGGATGTAACATCAAAGTACAGCGCGGCTTACCTTTTACCAAACGATAGCTGTTGTGTAGCCACGAATTATTACTGCGGACATGACGACGACCAATCAATCAATAGAATTTGCTTGTCATCATAGTCCTGCATCATCTCCTGCACCCGCTCTAAATCTGCTCGATAAAAATCAACATTAAGATGAATCTGCTTGTCTTTGTGTTTTAACGCTTGTGGCAGCATGGTTTTGAGCGATCCCAAATCAATTCCATGCGGATTTTTCTTCAATTGCTTTAGATTGAGACCCTTATAAGGCCCACGTTTTAGACCTTGATTAAGCACAAATTTCGGACCCAAAACTTTTATTATTAGGCGTTCGACTTTGGTTGCAAGTCCAGCTTTTTTATCCAAGCGTTTCGCCAGCTCTAAGTAAATTTGCCAGTCATGCTTGGCGCTTCTTTGCTTAGCAAACAATGCCTCTGAATATTTGGCAACGTTATGGACGGCAAAATTGTTAAAGGTGACGTCATAATGATCGCGCTCTAGCGGCGATACCGGTGGCAAAATGATATGCGCATGACGGCTGGTTTCTGTGACAAAGTAGTCAATAGCGACCATAAAGTCTAAGTTGGCAAAAGCCGTATCTAACTTTTCACCATTTGGCGTGCTGAGTACAGGGTTGCCCGCGACAGTCATAAAGCCTTTTAACTGCCCCGCCCCTTCTACCAACATCTCATCCGCCATTGCCACGACGGGATAATCGCCATTAAAATCAGGCAAGTTACTCACGCGGCTATGGCGCTTACCTAAATAACCTGGGCCTGAGTTATTGACCACGTCGACCGCAGGATTGGGGAACATCAGACCACCCACTTCATCCAAACGACCTGTGACAATATTAATCAGCATGATTAGATATTGACTCAGTAAGCCAAACTCTTGCACCGAGACGCCCATGCGCCCATAACAGACCGAGCTTTCGGCTTCACAAAACTCTTTGACCAGTCGTTTAATCTCTTTTGCCGCAATGCCAGTAATCTCAGCAACGGACTCGGCGCTATAGTCTTTTGCAAAGTCTGCAATGCGTGCAATCTCTGGCACGAGCGCCGCCGCTCTACTATTTTTAGCATGTGGCTTATCCGCATATCCTTGGAGATAAATTTCATTGAGCATGGCAAGCAAGAGCAAAACATCGGTCGCTGGGCGGATAAAATGATGCTCGCTAGCAATATCTGCCGTTTCGGTGCGTCTTGGATCAATGACTACCACTTTACCATCACGCGCTTTGATATCTTTTAGTTTTTGACGCATATTTGGTGCGGTCATAATACTGCCGTTAGACGCTAGCGGATTGCCACCAATGATGAGCATATATTGAGTACGATTGACGTCAGGCACAGGGATGCGCAGCATATGCCCGAACAGATGCATGCTAACAATGTGATGCGGCAACTGGTCGATGGAAGTCGCAGAAAAGCGACTGCGCGTCTTGATACTGGTTAATAGATGCTTAATAGTTAACATGCCGCCCAAATTATGGACATTAGGATTGCCTAGATAAATACCGAAAGCGTTTTGACCATGTTTTTTCTGTACCGACTGAATACCGGCGGCAACCTTATCGAGAGCTTCAGCCCAGCCAATCTCTTTCCAACCGTTAGCGGTTCTCTCAACGGGATGACTCAGGCGATCACTGTCTTCATGCAAGTCTTGCAAAGCAGTCGCTTTTGGACAAATATACCCTTTAGAAAATGGATCATCTTTATCGCCTTTAATCGATAATACCTTTGCTCCATCGTGCTTTATTTCAATACCGCACATTGCTTCGCATAAATTGCAGGTTCTAAAATGTGTTTGTTCATCCGTGTGACTCTTTTCACTAGCCATGGTCGCGCTCCCTGTTATTTTTTACTATAGTCATTCCACTATAAAAGTATTACTGCGTTAATCTCGTTTGAAGTATTAAATAGACATCTACACTCGGTTGCCTTGTACTACTTTTAAATTGAATCGACTATAGCGCTTTCACTATATAAATTCCGTTTTATAAGTTTAATATGGTTGCTAAATTTGCTCATCTTGAAACTATTGAGCATTAGTTAAAGCTAAGCATTACTAAAAATTAATAAGCTAAATAACTAGCCATCTACTCTGCGCTTGTCTTTGGTGAAAAAATGGCTAAAGACGCCATCAAAGTTTTTGCACAACATTTCAATGGCTTGCTGCCGTGAATAACGCTGTTGATGACAGCCCAATATCAATTCATGTACTTGGGCGGCAGCGATATCGACACAGAGATGAACGTCAGATTTGTCAAAAGAGCACTTGGCTGACTGCAACCCCTCTATAAATATCTTGGTCCACTCGTCTCTTATCTCTATGATTAGACTTCCCAGCCCGTTACGTTCTATGTTTGAATCAAAGCGCAGACTGTCTTCGAGCAAACGTTGAAATAAAGTGATGTTTTGAAAGGCGGCATCAAAAATCAATGTTAAGCATTCCTGACAACGCTCATTGAAATCCTTTTTAGACAGCGTTGCATAGTCTTTAAGCATATCTACCCACGCCATGCGCATTGGCGATAAATAGTTGCCTTTAAGTTGCTCGCCTAACACCTGCTGCAACGCATCTAAACTATCAAAATGATTATAAAAACTTGGCTGAGCAATACCTGCGCCTTTCGCGATTTTATTCATGCTCATACCAAGAGCGCCCTCTACGCTATACAGCTGCAAGGCACTTTTTAGTAACGTATGACGCGTTTTCGCCTTTGCCAGCTCGCGTTTTGTTTCCGGTTTTTTAGCACTTACGCTGTTAAGTACATTCACTATCAATCTGCCCCAACTTAATCTATAAAATAATTGTTATTTCAACTATAAGGCTATAGCCATTTAAACAAGAAGTCTATCACTAAATATTTAACCTTACTTATTCTTGATGATTCGTTTTAACCCATCCTAAAACAATCATAAAAAATAGCCGCCACATTTATGATGACAGCTACTTTTTTTATTCCTATATTTACAGCGTGTTACGACGTCATTTTTTATAAATCATCGCCAGACTTGTTAATCCTCTTTACGTATGTCACTGATAAAACACTTCATTTATTACACAAATGGACGATGCATAACATAGCTGTGCAGATTTCCATAATGGAGCAACACTCTCAACATTGCATATACAGACATGGCGATGGTGAGCACTTATATTAGATATCACCAGTTAGCTGATTAATAAGTACTGATAGCAGCTGAGTAAAATGTCGATTAAAGACAGATGGAATAATTGTCTCAATAACCAATTTTATAATAAAAGAAGGAACATAAAAATGAACGAACATACTCTAAAAGGTGAATGGAACCAAATAAAAGGCTCAGTAAAGCAAAAATGGGCTGACCTTACTGATGATGATTTATTACACGTTGAAGGTAGCCGTGATAAATTGGTCGGAAAAGTTCAAGAACGTTATGGTCACAGCAAAGATGATGCTGAACGTGAAGTAGATGCATGGCGTACTGAACATAAATACTAGTAGATAATCATGCTTGTAAGAAGTATTAAGATAGAAATTTTATAAGCAGATTATTTAAACGAAAACCGCATTAGTTTCTAATGCGGTTTTTTTATGCTGGACTTATCACCAACTTGATTTATATCAAATAATTATAAGAGATAAAACTCAAAGTCCAGACACGATAAAACCGCATAGCAATTAACTGTTATGCGGTTTTATTGTTAACCATCCATGTTACCTATCACCACTGTTTCCCATGCATCCTTGCATAATATTCAGCATATTGTGATACTGGGCATCCTGCCCTTTTTACTACAACCACCAGCATTAACTACTGATAGCAGCAAAGGGTATGTGTCCTTACTCCACTTATCATTATCATCCTGATGCTAATAAGTGAATCATTATCCTTAATGCGGTTAACTCAATCCTTGAGTCACATTCCCTAATGCCGTGTGACTATAATGCCTAATTCCTAACCTGATGTTAAGTCGCGTAAGCGTCATTACGTGTAAGCATATGCTTACATGATTCATATTCGTTGCTCTGATTACAACTTATTAACGCAAAAGACACTTATCATCAAGCTTTGTCCATTATGATAGATAATGTAAGAAAATATTTCAAAGCGCATAATGGTAATGACGATGGTGAAAATTAGTTTGCCAGTAAGTTATGAATACGATTATATGAACAATTTACAGAGTGCGTACGTGCTCGGCTATCACCAGCAATGGCATGGATAATTTAAAAATATTATAGGATATTGGATCATGAAAACTCTAAAGCCTTTCTCATTTAAGACCGTTATATCTACTGGTCTTGCAGTTGCATTATTGGGTACTACAGTTGGGTGTGCCGTCGTCGGTCCAGGGTATGATAATTACCCAGTATATGGTGGTAATGATGATTATGGTAACGCTGACTACAACCGCATTAGTCAAAAGCTACGCGCTGATCTACGCCGTAAAGGCTATCAGGTTATGGATATCAAATCCGATAACTACCGTGGCAATCGCATAATGACCGCTTATGCCAAAAAGAACAACCAAGCATACGAGCTAAAATACACGTATCCCGATCTAAAACTTATTAGCTCAAATAAAAAAGCTTGGTCTAATGTTTGGCAAGACGATAGATATGACAAAGACCATTACAAGAAAGATAAATATAAAAATAATGGCAAGCATAAGAATAATAAGCACTATAAGAATGACGATATCGAAGATAGCATTAAAAGAGACTCGCGTTATCCAGCAATTAAGCAACGTGCAATCAATAAAATACAAGGCATGGGCTATCGGGTCAACGACATTGAGTTGGAAGAAAAGAACGGACGCGGCGTGTTCGAGATTGAAGCCAAGCGCGGCTCGCAAGAATATGAAATACGACTTGGTTACCCAAATTTAAATGTGATTAAGATTGAAAAAGACTAGGGCATGTCCTCCATTCAATTGATAGTTATAGTCAATCCTATATAAATCAGATACGGTGTCAGGCTCGCTTAGTCTACTATTTATAGTACTTTCGCTTGCCTTCCTTGAATCTAAATTATATTGAACCGACTATATTTAAGTGCATTAAAAAAGAAATAAGTAAAATAAAGCTATTAAATAAAGTTTTGGCATCATTGATTACTTGATGCCTTTGGTCAAATAAGCCAGCCCTTGGTTTATTTGACCCTTTTTTATAAGATCAGCAAAAACATCTTTGACATCATAAGAGTATTTGATGAACCACCATACTTTATTAAAAACCACTGCTACCGCCAGTATGATTGCAGTGTTGCTGACGATAACGACTGGCTGTGTCACCGCACCTGGTTATAATGCTTACGGCGACCTTTACGAAGATTTTTATAAAGACAGTAAGGTCTACAAAAAGCACAAGAAGACCATCAACTCCATTGATAAAGAGCTTTATCAACCTGCTATCGAGCAAAGGGCTGCCAATAAATTCAGCAATATGGGTTATCGAGTCAAAGACGTCAAATACAAAAAAGGTGACAGTAAAATAAAAGTAAAAGCCAAACGCGGCAGTGAAGATTACAAAATCGAGCTTGGCTATCCGAGTTATAACGTGATTAATATCAAAGAGGACTGAGAGCTGACTCTAAAAGTCTAGTACTTCAATCACATCATAGGCAGGCATTTCATAAGGATGCACCTGCTTTAACACCTCGATGACCTGTTTAATATCAGCATCAGCCACTACCATTTCTACCCGCCACTCCTCAACGGTTTCCAGTTGATTATGTGCTCCAATATTCGGATTACTGCCTGCCAGTGGCATAAACTGCCCTATTCCCTGCACTTGCCAACAGCACTGTTCATAATTGCCAATCATCCCCGCGCCTGCCGAAAATAAAGCGGACTTTACCTGCTCTAATGCTGTATCTGGAATAAAAACCGTCAGTTTATACATGTATTACTTCCTTCCAGTCTATTTAGAAAAACAGCCATCAACTATCAATCTTACTATTTTTTGGATAACGAAGGATGGTCAGTCCAAATGTAGCGCAATAACCACTCTTTTGCCTCGCCCGCATAATCAATGCCAATCCGTGGACGCAGCGATACTGGTGGCTTACAACCGTCTTCTTCTACCCAAATGGCTGATGCTGGATGAATAGATTTGCCATACAAGTCACGGTCGATTTGTAAACGCTTGGTCAGCTTACCGGGACCAGCGAACTGCTTGGGATGAATCAGTTGTTGATCTAAGTTCAATAATTGCTCATCTCGCAGGCGGTCACTATCTTCTGCTAAAAACCCTGCGCGTATCAGCACTGACTCAGGGGAGTCGAGAGCACCACTGATTAAATTGAGCATATGATGGACACCATAAGTCAAATATACATAAAAAACGCCACCTTGCTCATACATGATTTCAGTACGCGGCGTACGGCTGCCAGCATGTGAATGACAAGCGGGATCGCCCGCACCGATATAAGCTTCAGTTTCTGAGATGCGCATACGCAATATTTTAGTTGTGCCATCCGTATCTAACAGCTTTCTACACAGCACTTTACCTATTAAGTCAGCAGCGACCACACAGGTTGGTCGAGTAAACCATGATGGCTCTAAAATAGTAGGCTGCGCCGTGGAAGTTTGAGGCGTTGACATTAGTAATGACCTTTTATACTTTTTGTATTATTGAATAATTAGGGCGTGTGTAATATTTGACCATGGCACTGACAGTACCGATTTGTGACTGTTCCACATACCCTAATAAGTTAGCATAAAAATAAAGCAAGATATGGCGCA
The DNA here is from genome assembly GCF_002453835.1 of Psychrobacter sp. UBA6739. Taxonomy (NCBI): domain Bacteria; kingdom Pseudomonadati; phylum Pseudomonadota; class Gammaproteobacteria; order Moraxellales; family Moraxellaceae; genus Psychrobacter; species Psychrobacter sp. UBA6739. Next base: position 33,881 of record NZ_DKHR01000061.1, on the reverse strand, counting down.
CAGTGTTTAAGGAATGTTTAAACAAACCTTGCAAGGTCGGTATAGCATTCAAAAAGATGATTTCTGCTGAATGAATAAGCATAAAAAAGTAAGAATGAGGTAACATTGGAATGAGGAATGAAACGTAAACTTAGACAAAAAGGAAGTCAAAAAATGAAAGGGATTACACGCTTCTCGAATAGCTTGATGGAAAAATATCTACCAGATCCATTTTTATTCGTCATTATTTTAACCTTGGTTATTTTTGTAATGGGCTTAGGTTTAACCGACTCTTCACCGGTACAGATGGTGGCGTTTTGGGGTGAAGGCTTCTGGGCTTTGCTGGCATTCTCAATGCAAATGGTTTTGGTGCTAGTAACTGGTTTTGTATTAGCAAGCAGCCCCATATTTAAAAAAGGTCTGGGTAAACTTGCCAGTTTCGCACGCTCGCCAGGTAGTGCGATTATACTGGTTACCTTAGTATCGCTTGCAGCAAGCTGGATTAATTGGGGATTTGGCTTGGTCATTGGGGCATTATTTGCCAAAGAGCTGGCCAAGCGTGTCGAAAATGTCGATTACCGTTTATTGATTGCCAGCGCCTATTCTGGATTTATCATTTGGCATGCCGGATTCTCTGGGTCGATTCCATTATCCATTGCAACAGCAGGCCATCCCTTCGTTGATAAAATCGGTGTTATTCCAACAAGTGCGACCATCTTTGCTAGCTATAACCTAATTATCGTTGCAGCATTGGTTATTATCGTCCCTTTATTAAACCGTCTGATGATGCCAAAAAAAGAAGATACGATTACGGTAGATCCAAAAATTCTAGTAGATCCTATCTCTGAGGATCTGCCAGCCAAATCGGATATGACACCAGCAGAACGTTTAGAAAACAGCTGGATTTTATCAATGGTCATTGGCGTATTGGGCATCGCCTTTATCTTGTATTATTTCGCACAGAACGGTTTTGCTCTAACGCTCGACTTGGTTAACTTTATGTTCTTGTTTCTTGGTATTATATTTCACGGTACACCTCGCAAGTATTTGATTGCAGTTCAAGAAGCGGTTAAAGGTGCAGGCGCTATCATCGTCCAATTTCCTTTTTATGCAGGCATTATGGGAATGATGACAGCTTCAGGGTTGGCAGGTGTGATGTCAGAAGCTTTTGTCAACGTTTCAACAGCGGAGACGCTACCACTTTTTGCTTTCCTCAGTGCAGGACTCGTCAACTTTTTTGTTCCTTCAGGTGGTGGACAATGGGCAGTACAAGCACCAATCATGTTAGAAGCGGCGGAAATGTTGGGTAGTGATCCATCACGAGTTGCTATGGCTGTAGCATGGGGTGATGCTTGGACAAATATGATTCAGCCATTTTGGGCATTACCAGCACTGGCGATCGCAGGTCTAAAAGCCAAAGATATCATGGGTTTTTGTGTCATCGTGCTGATTGTCAGTGGTGTTGTGATTGGTTTAGGACTCTTGTTTTTATAATAAATCCTATAACTCCAACCTTAACTATTTTAATAAAGAGGTTGTTCTTATCTTTAGATAATAATGAAGTAAATCAAATAGCAGTGGAGCTATTCAGAATAGCCATATTTGATAATAACGACTACCTTTAGGTCAAAGCCTTTATATTATTAGTCGTAAGATAAACACGAAGATTAATTTAAAATCACAAAAAAACTGAGCACATGGCTCAGTTTTTTTTACGCTAAAGATTGACCTGCAGTGCAGTGCCAATCAAACATCTAGCTTAATGGCACACCAATACGGTTAGCCACTTCTTCATAAGCTTCAATGACATCGCCTAATGATTGACGGAAGCGGTCTTTATCCAGCTTCTTCTTAGTCATCTTGTCCCAAATACGGCAGCCATCTGGTGAGAATTCATCCCCTAAGACGATACGGTCATGGAACACACCAAATTCTAGTTTGAAATCAACTAGTATCAAATCACCTGCTTCGAATAACGCCTTTAACACCTCATTTACTTGATGAGTCAGCTCTTCCATTCTTGCCAGTTGTGCTTCGGTTGCCCAGCCAAGAGACACAGCAAGTGACTCATTGACCATTGGATCACCCAGCGCATCATCTTTATAAAACAATTCATAAGTAGGCGGCGTCAATGCTTGCCCTTCTTCTAAGCCCAAACGACGAACCAAGCTGCCCGCAGCAAAGTTACGAACCACGCACTCAACTGGAATCATCTCTAAACGCTTGACCAATACTTCATCTTCAGACAATTGCTTTTCAAAATGCGTTTCGATACCAGCATCAGCCAGTTTTTGCATGATGAAAGCGTTAAAACGATTATTAACGACACCTTTGCGTGCTAATTGCTCAATACGCTTGCCATCAAGCGCTGAAGTATCATCACGGAAATGTAGAATCAAAAGATCATTATCTTCAGTTTCATAGACAGATTTGGCTTTGCCTTTATACAGCAGTTGTTGCTTTTGCATTATGGGAGTTCCTGTTCGTTCAAGCTTATGTGGTAAAAACGCGCAGCGACCGCTGATTTTTGTATGACAGAATGAATAATATTTACATTAATCACTGTAAAATGTCAGCGGTATAAATAGGGAATAGCTTTAATTCGAAGGACTACTGACAGCGCGCTCAGGCTTCGGTAGCTGGTACTGATTACCTGATTCGTTCTGTAATTTCAGCGTATTTACACCAGCATTAGGAGTTGCATACAAAGGTACAAAAGGAGCTGGTTCTTTGTTAGCAGGCAGCTCTATTGGCACAAGCTTTTTGCTTTGCTGATATTCTAAACTACCATTGTCACGCTTACCAAGTAAGTTTTTAGCACTTTGGCAACCGCTCAATACTAAGGTACTTCCCAATATTAAGGTCAGCAGCGCAGGGAATATTTTTGCAGTCGGTGATGATGTTTTCATCATATTATCTCTCTGAGTTAGCATTTACACGCATCATTTTATAATAAGTTAGCACGCACCAAGGCTTCATCAATAGTGGCATGATGTTGTTCAGCCAACCATACCAAAGGCAGACGAATACCAGTATCTATCATACCCATTTTATGAAGCGCATATTTGGCTGGGATAGGACTTGACTCAATAAACAAGTCACGGTGTAAATGCTTGACCACATCATGGACTTTATGAGCCGCGTCAAAATCACCACGAAGCGCCGCTGTAAAAGTCTCGCTCATCGCTTTTGGGGCGACGTTGGCAGTGACTGAGATATTACCTTTACCACCGAATTGCATCAAATCAAGCGCCGTACCGTCATCACCAGATAGCACGACGATTCTATCGCCCACTGCTTTGATCAATTGCTCACCGCGAGCGATAGAGCCTGTGGCATCTTTAATCGCGACGATATTATCGATATCAGCCAGACGTTCTACGGTCTCTTGTGCAATATCAACGACCGTACGTCCTGGCACATTATAAAGCATCTGCGGGATATTCACCGCGCGCGCGATAGCCTTATAATGTTGGTATAAGCCTTCTTGTGGCGGCTTGTTATAATAAGGCGCAACCAATAACGCACAATCTGCACCAGCGTCGGCAGCATCTTGGGTCAGCTTAATGGCTTCCATCGTATTATTGGCACCTGTTCCAGCAATCACTGGTACACGACCTTTGACATGCTGAACAAAGTAGCGAATAACATCGCTGTGCTCTTGCATAGATAATGTCGCTGACTCGCCAGTAGTACCAACGGCAACGAGACAATGCGTGCCTTGCTCAATCTGCCAATCTATGAGATCCGCCAGACGTTTATAATCGACCGTGCCGTCAGGATGCATGGGCGTTACCAAGGCTACCATTGAGCCTTGTAGTCGGGTTTTGATCTCGTCGTATGCTGTGCTCATAACCGTGCCTTACTGTATTATCCTAGCTTTTTTCAAAGCTGTCACATGATAGGTCGTTGGCAAGTGTCAATGATTATGTCTACGCCTGTACTTACATTGTGTACATTCATAGGCAACATTGGCAATATCTTGCTTGATATTAATGCTGAGTATTTTTTATTATCAATCTTTTTCTATGATAAAAGCGTTCGCAATATAGATGCTAAAAATCGTCTTAGCCTTATTTTTACCAATGACCGACAACGCTTATTTAGTACTAAAAATAGAATAATAAAAACGCCTGCTAGTGTAGCATATTTTGATTTGACCGCTATCAATCAATTAACGTTCAATCAATTGAATTGCTGACATGCCATTACAACCTACAAACCAACAGCCTTATTATTCAACTCTCAGTTTAGCGCAATGAATCAGCGCTGATAAGTCTTTTGAGTCATGTTAACGAATCGTCAACACATCGATAGTGGGGCGATACAAGCGAAAAGGCAGCCCTCGTGTACCGATACCGCTACTGACAAATATCTGCGCACTGCCATGTTGGTATAAACCCCGCTGCTTGCCCATGCGGCTATTATTCAACAGGGTTGACTGCTCGCTACTACGTGCGATATTTTTTTGTTTTTGTGCCAACCATATATTTTTTTGAATCGCCTTTGCTGCACCAGTAATCAATAGTGGTCGTGGCTGTAAGGATTTTGGCAAATCGCTAATACTATCAAATCGTGAAGCCAAAATGATGACGGGCTTCGTGGTATTAGCAATTTCAGCACCAAGTGCGGCTTTATCAGACGCATTTGCCTCTTCAATATCAGCAAACTGTTTAGGAACATCTTGCCAGCCGCAAAGCACGGCGACGGTTGGGCTATTTTCCAAATTTTGCTGTCTAAAACCCTCTTTATTATTTTTAGAATAACTCGCACTGGGCATTACTGGAAGCGCATTAGTAGCCCCAGTACATTTGAGTGGCAGCGAGGTACACTGCTGACCGATATAGCTGATATCAAGCACATCAAAGGCACTGGACAACGTATCTTCTAATAGCGGCTGTCCTTGCTTGGTCGTATTAATCGACTGATAACGCAAATCTGAGGTACTCATCACTGTATAAATAGGCTTATTAACCCCTTTAAACAACATGAGCTGACCCACTAAATCAGCACTTGGGTAATACAACCAGTCGCCCGTAATCAGCACCGCATCTGCTGGTAACGCATTGATGGTAGCAACCAGTTTACGAATATGACGCGGCTTGCCGCTATACAAGCCTATGCGTAAATCAGCCAATACGGCAACCGTCAGCGGTGTGGATAAATCTAAGTCGATTGCATGATGATCTAAACGTAAACGATTGGGTTGTATCACCACAGTATAAAAATAGAACCCCATTGCAAATACGGCCACTAGCACGAGTGGCAGTGAGAGCTGCGCCAGTATCGGCAGCATGTCTTGCGACCAACCTATCACCAACAGCAAAGCCCAAACAGGCATAGTATAGGCAGCATAATAGAGTGCCAACTTCAACCAAATACGCATAAAACGTTTGGTAGGATTGGCATTGAACGTTTGTAATCCTGACCACAGTATAATATACGCAAGCAATACTGCTGTCGTAGAGATACTTAGGATATAAAGAGCATGGTCAGTCATAATTACCTGATGGTTACGAGAGAGTATGAGCCGAGCAACTGGCTTACCCTATATTAGAACGTATAGAGCGATAAATAAATCGCTCCATGAATAAGTTAGTGACAATGTTAGATTATTTTAAGTCATGGTTAAAAAATCAGCCATTATAGGGGTCGAGCTCTATCATAGACAAGTAGAATTATTGACGCGCCTGTTATGCCATGCTCAGTTGCTGCACCGACTACCTACCCCTACTAAGCTATCAAAGCTTACTCAATACGTAAACCAATAATCGCGGGAATACCTTGGCGTATAATTTCAATGGTCACTACGCCTTTTTTGGGCAATGATGAAATCGCGCTTGAAAAATCCGTGACCTTTTTAATCGGCTTTTGGTGAAAATTGGTAATCACATCACCTGCCAACAGACCTGAACGCGCCGCCAATCCCGTTGGGTCAACTGTGGTAACCAAAATACCCGTCTTATTATCCACTGCGATTTCTGCTTGCTCATCAGCGGTCAAGTTACGTAAACGCAAGCCTAACTGCACCTCATCATTCTGCTGATCGCCGCCTTGTGCTCTCACATCATTGGGCGCATAAGTGAGTTTGCCGCTGATGGTCATTTGCTTACCATTACGCTGAATCTGTGCGCGGAAGCTATCGCTCGGTTTGGCACGATTGAGCAAGTTTAATAAATCTGAGGCGCGCATAATTTGCACTTCATTATATTGCAAAATGATATCGCCAGGTTTTAGACCAGCTTTTTGTGCAGGTGAGTCTGGTGATACCCTTGTCAGTAGTGCACCTTGAGGACGATCTAGATTATAAGCTTCTGCTAAATTGCGATCGATGTCCTGCGGATAAATACCTAAATAAGCACGTACCACCTCGCCATCAGTTTTTAGCTGCTCGTAAATATCCATCGCCGCATCAATCGGAATGGAAAACGACAGACCCATATAACCACCAGTACCACTAAAGATACGCGAATTAATACCAATCACTTCACCGCGCTGATTAAATAGTGGACCGCCTGAGTTACCAGGGTTCAATGCCACGTCCGTTTGGATAAATGGCACGCTAGTATCGCGTGAAAAACTGCGTGATTTAGCACTGACAATGCCCGCCGATGCTGAGTAATCAAAACCAAATGGCGAACCAATAGCTAGTACTGGCTCCCCTACTTTCAGAGCATTCGAGTCGCCAATAGGCAAAGCAGGAAATTGGTTGCCCGAGACTTTTAGTACAGCCACATCAGAGCGCTCATCACTACCAACCAAGGTTGCATCAAGCTCCGTTCTATCGTTAAGAGTAACAGTGATTTTATCAGCGCCCTCCACCACATGATGGTTGGTTAGCATATAACCATCGGCTGTGACAAAAAAAGCCGTGCCATAAGCATGCTCAATTGCTGGCGTGGCAGCCTGATCAGGAATACGTAAACGATCACCAAAGAACTGCCGCAACAATTCGGCTGTTTGGGCTTGGGCAAGCTCAGCCTCGCTGACGGTCTTGGTGACATTTACGCGGGCAACGGCTGGGGTAACTTGCTGAACTAAGTCAGAAAAATCCGCCGTGGTGACGACAGCTTGGGCGCTCGCCATGGCGGTGGCAGTGACGCCAGTAACCATCGAGGTACTGACAGCAAGCACCAGTGCACTACGTTTTAACCAATGCGGCACATAAAACTTAGATTGCGCTGTAAGCATATTGATAGGCATGTTGTCCTCCATATAAGTAATCGTTGTTATTTTTAATGGTTATGTTTAGGCTACTATCGCTAGTGACGTGTATACGATGTTTTAATTTTAACCAAGTCCGTATATGACAAACGTTGCATCGGCACTGAATGTTATGGCGGCCAACCTTTTTAGTCGCCATCTAGTCGTTTATTAGATTACTGTTTTTTATACCCTTATGCCATCGACCATTCACCTTTCCTTATATAAACACCCCAAAACAATGATAATCCTCGCTAGGTGCATGATAAAGACGGCTACTGTATGATAAGTCATCGTGCTATTTTGTCATTATTCCGATCATGTAGGATAACCCAAGGCGCGATTATTTGACCCAGTTATTGTATATTTTTACCGCTGCCTACTGATATCGTGGTAGATACGGCCTTGCTCAGCATGAAATAAAAGCATGTTATGATAGCAAGCCAAATAACTTTTCAAGCAAACTAAAGTCTATAAATAATCATTATTGACTATTGTTTTATAAAGCTGGCTATTATCACCCTTATTTTTCATCTTTTGCATCACTAGAATAATGCGATGGTCGATTCAAGATAAATGGATAAAAAAAGTCGCGTGACAGTACTATCAATAATAGACTGAGCGAGCGTGATGCCATATACGATTTATATGAGATTGACGATTTTTTCTAGCAATGCTTTTGTCTTTACTACTCTATAGTAGTTATATCATATCTAGCTCATGTTGTGATTCATGATGGATACCATTGTCGTCGCTTACGTTTTATAGAGATGTGTCTCTATAGCGAGTAGCGTCAACTTATTACTATACTACTGGCAGCCGCGACTCTAAAAAAGCGGTTGATAGCTATAAAATACGACAAGATTATAAAAGGATCAATTTATGGATACCGCCCTATTATTATCTGGCGTGGTTGGGATTGGCATTGCTGCCCAATGGTTGGCTTGGTATTTAAAGCAACCGTCCATTTTATTTTTATTACTGATTGGCATTATCGTGGGCCCAGTGCTGGGAGTCTTCGATCCTGACTTGGTGCTGGGGGAGCTGATGTTCCCCTTCATCTCTTTGGGCGTGGCGATTATCCTATTTGAAGGCTCGCTAACGTTAGAGTTTGACGAGATTAAACAGCATGGCACCGTGGTGCAAATGCTGGTGTCGGTCGGTGTACTTATCACCATTGCTATCGTGGCGTTATCGACTTATCTCTTATTTGATGTCGATCCACTGATTGCTTTGCTGTTCGGTGCGCTCGTGTGCGTCACGGGTCCAACGGTGATTATGCCGCTATTACGTAGTGTGCGTCCCAATAAGACCATCTCTAATATCCTTAAATGGGAAGGTATCATCATTGACCCAATCGGCGCTATTGCCGTGGTTTTGGTCTATGAATACATCATCTCAGGCGGCGAAGCCAGCAGTATCTTATTGTTTGCCAAAATCGTGGTATTAGCGACAGCGATGGGTATGGCAGGCGCTTGGCTGCTTGCCTTCTTGATGCGTCGGCATATGATTCCTGAATTTTTACGCAATGTCTTTACGCTCGCCTTTGTCTTGGTGTTATTTTCAGTATCGAACCATTTAGAGCATGAATCTGGGCTATTGACAGTCACCGTATTGGGCGTGGCATTGGCGAATTGGCCAAAATTCCCACGCGATACGATTTTAGAGTTCAATGAATCTTTAACCATCCTTCTTATCTCTGTGCTGTTTATTATCCTTGCAGCACGTGTAGAGCTGGAAAGCTTACTTAGCGTGGGTTTCGCAGGTCTGGTGTTACTTGCTATCGTCATGTTTGTGGCGCGACCCTTATCCGTTTGGGCATCGTCTATTGGCTCAAACTTAAAGACCAATGAAAAGTTGATGATTAGTTGGATTGGGCCACGTGGTATCGTCGCTGCAGCTATCTCATCACTGTTTGCTATTCGTCTGCAAGAATACGATATCCAAGGTGTTGAGCTGCTTGTGCCCTTAGTATTCATGGTCATTATTGGCACGGTTATGATTCAGGGCTTGGGGGCAAAAATAGTCGGCAACTTGCTGGGTGTCCGTGAGCCTGAGACCAATGGCATTCTTATCGTCGGCTCAAATCCCATTGCCCTTTTGGTAGCAACTTCTCTAAAAGATCAGGGCTTTGATGTCATCGTCGCACACAACAACTATACCAATATTGCCCGCGCACGCATGAGCGGTCTGCGTACTTATTTTGGCAATCCTATCTCTGATCACGCCGATCATCATCTTGACCTGATCGGTATCGGTCGTCTGTTTGCCATGAGTATGGACAAAGAGATGAATACCTTATCTGAGATTCATTATCGTCATGAATTTGGTGAGCGCAAATTGTACCGTCTCAAGTTCAGCGACGAAAAGGTCAAAAGCGAGCGCGATGATAAGCAAGGTAACTTCCACTCGCAGTGGCTGTTTGGCAAAGACGTCACCTACACCAAACTTGCCAGCATGCTGTCAAAAAAAGCCCGTATCAAGATTACCAACATCACTGACAGCTACAGCTTTGAGCAATACAAAGCCGACAACAAGCAATTCGTGCCGCTGTATACAATCGACAAAGAAGGCAAGCTACACGTCATTACCGATAAGTTTGACGGCATCGTGCCACGCGATCGCAAGCTCATCTCACTGGTAGTGGAAGATGAAGTACAGCCAAAACCTGTCGACGTGACACCTAAACAAGAGCAGGCGCGACTGGCAGCTGATGCTAACTTTGAGTCTAGCTCAAAAGCGCCTGAAAAGCGTAAAGAGAAAGAGCTGAGCGATGATAGTGTTGATGCAACAGAGCAATCCTCTGCCACTGATAGAGACAGCGCTAAAGAAATAATCGCTGAGCAGGCAATCACTGAGCAGGCAATCACTGAGCAGAAAGTCGCTGAGCAAAATGCAGATACTGAGGTATCAAACCATTCGAGCGGCAGTGCTGAAACTAAAACCACACCAGACACCTTGAATGGCAAAGTGATAGCGTCAAAAGATGAGTCTATTGACGTCGTTAATAAAGGCGTCATGTCAGCTAATTCAACAGCGACTTCGAAGGCAATTCCTAAAAATAATGTGTCTAACAATAGTAGTACGAATGGTAATGGCAACGCACCTAAAACCAAGAAGGGCGCGCTCGATCCAAATCGTTTACCCGACTCTGGTCAAGATAATACAACCAATGCAAGCTCTGATGGCGATATTACTAAAGGCGATATCACTAAAGACAACATTAACAAAGACAGTGTTCAAGAAATTTCAGATAATTCAGATAATAAAGCTGTGAACGAACAGGATAAATAATCGTTGCCACAGCTTTGATTTAACACAGTTTTGACAATATCTTGACAACTGCTTTAATACTTTGTAAAAAATAATAGTTTATAAAACACGAAAGCCCCAACGCAATGTTGGGGCTTTTTATTTGGCTAGGTGACGGCTTTATAAAATCCGTTACGAAACATCAAATCTGCCTTGTACCGTCTGCCATACTCGCGCGCTCACCTCATCGGCGCTGCCTAATGCGTCAATACGCTGTATCCGTTCGGGGTGCTGAGTCGCCAGCGTGTTAAAGCCTTTATGCACCCAAGTAAAAAACTCGGTCGCTTGCTGCTCAAATCTATCAGCGGTGCTACGTTTATTAGCGCGTGCCATGCCTTCTAATACGGGCAAATCCAGCCACAATGTCAGCTCAGGTAGTTGCGGCACAAACTGCTCGATAAGCGATTCAATTTTGGCTCGTACCACCGCATCGCCATGTGCCCGCCCAAAGCCTTGATAAGCAATAGTAGAATCGGTAAAACGATCGCATATTACCCACGTCCCACGTTGTAGCGCTGGCAGAATCACTTGCTGCATATGATCGCAGCGCGCCGCAAATAGTAGCAATAGCTCTGTATCATCATTGATGTCGGTCGCAGGGTCCAATAATATAGCGCGCAAACGTTCTGCAAACGGGCTACCACCCGGCTCACGGGTACGCAGATACGCAATATTGTTATCGTCTAAGCGTGTGCACAGCTGCTCAATGGCAGTCGTTTTTCCTACGCCCTCAGTACCTTCAAAACTGATAAAACGCCCTTGATTGAGTGCGATATCATTGATGTCATTGCTTGTTTTGGGCTGACTTGTTTTGAGCTGCTTTGCTTGCGACTGGACTGTTTGAGATACATGGTCTTGTATAGATACTGACATGATATGACCTTATGTCATTGATGAGCGTTATGTCGTTATGTAGACAGTTGCATAACGCTCAGTTCACGATAGGTTTGAAGAAAAGATAGAGGATTGAATTACTGCGGCGGGGTTTGTGATTTTTTCTCACGCATGACGCCGAGATATTCTTTTACCGCTTGATTGTGCGCCGCCAAGCTATTGGTAAATTTGTGCCCGCCATTACCCGTCGCTACAAAGTACAATGCGTCACTATCTGCTGGGTGCAAGGTCGCTTCGATAGAGGCAGCAGATGGTAGCGCGATAGGTGTTGGCGGTAGGCCATCAATTTGATAGGTGTTATAAGCCGTTTTTTCATCAATGTCTTTACGGCGAATGTTGCCTTCATAGCGACTGCCCATACCATAGATGATGGTCGGATCGGTCTGCATTCGCATGCCTTTATCTAAGCGATTTCTAAACACCGCAGAGACCAAAGGACGCTCTTCTGCCACACTGGTTTCTTTTTCGATGATAGAGGCCATCACTAACGCCTCATAAGGCGTCTTATAAGGCAAATTGGGCGCACGATTTTCCCACGCCTCAGTCAATACTTGCTGTTGACGCTTATATAAATCGGTCAGTACCTGCTTATCAGTGCTGCCTTCCCCATAATAATAAGTGTCAGGGGCAAACCAACCTTCAAGATTGTGATTGACGATAGGGTCGCTACTATTAATCACTTCATTTGGCAATATACCGACCAAATCCAACGCTTGAGCAATACCAGCATTGTCTCTATCATTGCCACTATCGTCGGTCAGCACCTCTTTTTTGATGCCTTTATTGTCCCTTAATGTTTGATATAAACCTTTAGAGGTTTTGCCTTCGATGATTTGCACCTTTACCATCGATGCTTTTACCCCTTGCCCAAGTATATGTAGCGTTTCAGCAAAGGTAGGGTTTTCTGGTAATTGATAAATACCAGCATGTAAGGGGCCATCGACTTGTGTTTTCATATAGAGCTTGGCAATCGTGGCAGAAAACAGCGGGATTTGCTGTTGCCACTGCGGCAGTAAGCCATAATAGCTCTGACCCTGCTCAATGGTGACCATTTGCTTTGGCTGCTCAATCCGCCCAAATAATGTCTGATAGACCATCACTAAGAAAAACGCAGCGATAAGCCCCAACACTAGCAACACTTGATAACCACGCTGCATAAAGAACGATTGATTATCCGCTTTATATTCGCGTGACTTAGCCGCTCCACTGATGAGTGACACATCTGTCGCTGGCGTTTCCTCTACTCCATCAACTGCTGGTTGCGTGTCTGGTAGTGTGGTATCGACACGCTCCTCAACACTGCTATCTGGTTTATTCGATGGCGTTTCATTAGGGCGTTCAGGAGGCGTTTCAGATGTAGGCTTGCTCATGGCAACTCGCGAGGCAGAAGTTTGCTAGAATTTAGCACTGAACCGTGCGATTTTCAATGGTATTTGCTTAGCTTATCAATTATCTTGGTATTTACGCCTGCTGATATGGGCTAATATTTCTACCTTCTTTTGGTATTTTTCCTTTTCTCTAATAAAGAAAACTGGTTATGAACCTACATTTTAATCAAAACCTTGCCAAAAATTACAAGTCGCCTAGTCAAATCATCAGAGTACTCAGTGAGGATTGGGTTGCTAAGCAAAGTTACTGCCCTAATTGCGATGCTGAACCATTGGCGGAATTTACTAACAATCAGCCTGTCGCTGACTTTTATTGTACAAATTGTAATGAGCAATATGAGCTAAAAAGTAAGCAAGCAAAGTTAAGCAACATTATCAATGATGGCGCTTATGACACCATGATTGAGCGTATCAATAGCGACAATAATCCAAGCTTTTTCTTTTTGACCTATTCTCAAGAATATAGCGTTAACAACTTCCTGATTATTCCTAAGCATTTTTTTCAGCCTGATATGATTGTCAAACGTAAGCCTTTATCAGTCACTGCTAAACGTGCCGGTTGGGTTGGTTGCAATATTGATTTGCGACAAGTGCCCGAATCAGGGAAAGTATTTTTGGTTAAAAACCAGCAAGTCATACCACGCAATAATGTCACCGAGCAATTTCAAAAAACCTTGTTTTTACGCGAGCAATCTACGACTTCACGTGGTTGGACGTTAGATGTTTGGCAATGTATTGATAGACTAGAAGACAGCTTTTCTCTCAATCAGGTTTATGCTTTTGCTAATGAATTACAGCGTAAACATCCTGAAAATAATCACATTAAAGATAAAATCCGTCAGCAATTGCAAGTGTTGCGTGATAAAGGCATTATTGAGTTTTTGGGTCGTGGGCGTTATTGCAAATTATATTAGACGCTTTTCACTATAACGTTCAGCTCTAGGTTGCCCTTTTTAAATACGATTCAATCGCTTAAAAACCCACCACCTCACCCGATAATAACGTCAGGCTACTCATTGGCATGACACCGCGCAGTGCATTACAAAAGAACAGCTGGCTTAACTGTGGCAAATCCTCATCTTTTAATGATCTGATAATGACGGGATGTTTGCTAGTTGATAACGCATCGATAAGCACTTGTCGCATCACGCCAGCGACGCCCGCTTGCGCCATCGAAGGTGTATACCATTGACCTTGGTCTAAATAATTTGGATCATTTTTATTAATGTCTAAATGGCTTGCGGATTTTGAGGATTGCTGCTCTGATAATTGATAAAACACATTGCTCATCGTACCTTCAACCCAACAACCACTCATATCTCGTAGCAGCCCCTCACTGATGCTTGGTTTAATATTGTCTTCTAATACTTTGGCTTTGATAGCTTGCAGCTCACCACTTGCCAGCACATTGTCGAGGCGATTGAGGCTTTTGAGTCCAGCTAATGGTGGCGGTAAGCAAGCAAGCTGCGAAGATAGGCAAATGGCAGAACTGATAGGCTGCATCGGGATTAAGCATCCATCAGGCAAGCGTAATTGCTCAGTCGTAGTGACGGTCATCACAGAGGATTTTAGCCAAATCTCACAAGCGCTACCAGATGTGGTTGGCACATAGCCATAACCACGGACATCTTGCACGGCGCGAGTCACCATCAGTTTCAGCATGCCTTGTTGTAGTTGCTCGGCATGCGTCTGCAATAAAGCCATGACAGAATGACTGTCTAATTCAAGTTGTAAAGCTTCAGCATGGGAAACAAGGCGCTGCTGATGATGAGCCAACCACAGTATCTGCCCATCGATGACCCCCATCGTGGTAAAAAACCCATCGCCATATGCCAACCCACGATTGTCTAGCGATACTGTGTCTGAGATATCCGTCGTAGCACTTGATGGATGTATGCATAGCCAATTATTGAGCGGCATGATAGCTAGCACAGCTTACTTCTTATCTGTTTGGGCAGCAGATTTATTGATGACCAACATACAACTGTAGAACTCACATTTTGCCAATTCTATTTTTTGTCCACCGATGACTTTATTTTTGATAATTTGACCATTAAGCATATCAGAAATCAGTTGTCCGCCCTCATCACCCATCAGTTGGCGGGCAAGCTTATGCGCTTTTTCGGCATGGTTTTGACTTATCTCTTTTTCTTTATCAGAGTCAGTAGGATTAGCAAAGTACCAGCCCAGTTCGAGATATTTTTCAGAATCAATCAAATCCAAATACGGCGCATCGGTATCCATAAAGCGATATTTTGCGGCTGGATTACTGGCATAGTCGAGGCTGTTCTCATCAGTGCTCATGACCTTACCAAAAGTCGCTTTGATCTCATCTAAATTATCGACGGTCAGTGACGCTACATTTTTAGTGCCCCATCCCGCAACGTCATATTTCACTTGTGTACCTTGCTGAGCAGTAGCACCGTCTAAATCGGCGTTCGGCGTAGCATTGTCCTGTACTAGCGCATCGTCAGCGACGGTTTGCTCGCTCATATCGGCATCTTGGTTTTGGGCGTCGTCTTTACTGCTATCACAGCCAATGAGCGACACGCTGACTGCCATTATCGTACCGACCAAGAGGGTCTGTAGGCTATTATTCCACATGGGCAATTTACTCACACTTTTAGATAATTCTCAAAATAGTATTAACGAGCAGGCAGATAGGCCGCTGATAATGGACATTATGTTTTATAAACAAGCGTTCTTATGCTTGGTATTTTATGACTCAGTTTGTTATGTCCGTTTCATATGACTTGGTTTTTGACAGTTCAGTTACTGCTAGTTATGCAACTGCCAAAATATCAATATAAAATTTTCATGCTCTCTAGTTTACCCAACTGCTTAACACTTGAACACCCTTTACGTTACGGATAACGCTCTCAGACAGTACAGATTTGTTAAAGATATAATCTGTCAAAAAACCTACCTATTCAAGTGTTTACTCGTTAGACCACCGATTTGTCAAATATCGCGTTATCCCTTATGATGATTGTATATCAATGCCCTTCTACTGATCAATTTTTGCCTCTTATCGCAAGCAGACCTATTATGACCCAGCATTTTATCGTTATCGGCAATCCCATTGCCCACAGCAAATCCCCTGAAATTCATACGTTATTTGCAGCGCAGACGGGTATTGAGATTAGCTATCAACGCCAATATTGCCCCGATGATGCAGCCAGTTTTACCGCAGTGCTTGAGGCATTTTTTCAGGGCGGTGGCGTTGGAGCCAACGTCACTGTACCTTTTAAACAAATCGCTTATGACTGCTGCGCGGCGCGCGGTGGTTTATCGGAACATGCCAAAGTTGCAGGCGCAGTCAATACGCTGTTACTAAATAAAGCGCTGGTAAAAAGTGGCGTGCCGATCACCGAGGCATTGTATGGCGATAATACCGATGGACAAGGACTGGTCAATCACATCGTAAGTTTGGGTTGGCCATTGAATGGTGCTCGCGTGGCACTCATTGGTGCAGGCGGCGCAGCACGTGGAGTGATATTGCCATTAATTGAAGCTGGTATCGCACATCTTACGATTGCCAATCGCACGCTGAGCAAGGCAACAGAGTTAGTCACTGAGCTTAGCGCGGCAAGCGCTGCTATTCATGAGCAGCAGATTGAAACTTGTCGCACGACTGAATTAAATGGATCGTTTGATATTATTATCAATGCGACTTCTATTGGTTTATTAGCAGATACGCTACCACTAAGCGACACGCTAAACGGTGACTATGCTTATGACATGATGTACGGACGCACGCTACCGTTTCTGCAGCATTTTTCTGCACGTGGCGCACAGACCTCGGACGGTTATGGCATGCTCATCGGGCAAGCAGCGCTAAGTTTTGAGCGTTGGACAGATCATACGATCGATGTTGCGCAAGCGACCGAAACGCTACACAGTCGTTAATCGAAAATCGACATAAAAAAAGTCGCATGAACTCAGCTCATGCGACTTTGATTAATACTTGATTTCAAACGTACTGGTGGTTTGACACTCATCAATTAGCCAAAGCGCGCCAGCAGCCAGTTTTCGATACGCCGTAGTGGTATGCGTAAGTTGGTTGAATGCATCACTACTCCGCCGCTCAGACCCACCAAGCAGCCAATCACAGTATCAAAAAGACGCGTGCGAATCACTTCTTGATAGGCGGACTCAGAAAACGGTAAACCACTGCCGTATTCTGCAATAAATATCGTCAGCGGCGTGATAAATATGACTGCCAAACCATAATGTCGATCCACCAACGTCTCGATACAAAGCATCATCGTCAGTATCGCCAGTGCCACCCCCCATATTGATAATCCCCAAGACAACATCCAACTCGCCAAAACCACGCCCAATACTGTACCAAGTAAACGATGTATTTGCTTAATCCACATGGTACGCAAATGAATACCTTGGATAATCAAAAAGCAACTAACTGCTGCCCAATAGGGGTTGGACAGCTGTAAAGTAACGGCTATGAGCAAGGCTAAACTGACAAAACTGGCGACAATCAAACTTTCAGTAATGGTATCTGGCTCGTAGCTATAAGTAGGCGTCGGCGTCGCTGGGCGCGTTGCCAGTAAAAACAACGAATACAGCAATGCCATCACTAAAGCAAAGCCACTGCCAAGCATCACCAGTCCAGTTGCACGCAAAATGTCTTCCAAAGGCAGCGGTATAAACAACGCAATAGCGCCTGCCATCATCACAAAAAGTCCCGCTGGCGGTGGCTGACGATAATAACGTCCAAAAATCACAATACCAAACGCCATGAGCGTAAATATTGGCAGTTTTAAGAGCGGGGCTTGCTGAGCAATTAGACCGAGCGCAAAGCACAGCGACATGGCAAAACCCCAAGCCATCACCGTCACCAATCGATACGGCAGCTTGCCCACTAAAGGTATGTTCAAAATAACCATCGCCCCCAAAGACGCTTTAATGCCTGACGATAAAGCATCAAAATAAGCGCCCACAAACACAGGAAAACTGATGGCAATCGCCGCGATAATCGGCATATGCCACGGTCTCTTGCTACGGTTCACTGTCAGCAAATGCGCCAGCTCCCCATCAATTAAAGCCTTTATGCGAGCAAATAACGCTGTCAGCCAAGATGCTCGCGTTGCCTCGCGCTTGGATGCGCTCATAATTGGCTTTCCTTATATCGTAAATGCAGTTAAAAAATGTTTTTCTGATACGGTCACATCTATCATTAATAGGTACTTAACCACAGACGCTGATAAAAACCGAATCCATAAATACATAAATTAATGTTTTGATTTAAAATATTAATTATGAATATTAGTTATTAGTTATATATTTGTCGCTATAGAAGATTTATACTGACAGTAACGCCGCGACAGCTGTTTTTTATCAAGGATGCCTTAACGGCAATCAAAATGGATGAGCTGTTTTTGATAAATCTGAATGACGAGCCGTGATATCGTCTATTCTTACCCCAAATGATTAAACACCCTTTTACATGAAACGTGGCTCAAATACCGAGCTAGCCATTTATGATAGCGAATAACTAAAGAGAGCGACTATGTTAACTTACAAAGCACCTTTACGTGATATCAAGTTTTTAATAAATGATGTTTTCGACTTTCAAACTCATTATAAAGATTTGGACAATGGCGAAAATGCCGATCCTGAAACCGTTGATATGATTCTTCAAGGGATGGCAGATTTTGCTGAAAATGTCTTAGCGCCTTTATATCAACCAGCAGATGCTGAAGGTTGTCATTTTGAGAATGGGGTTGTCACAACCCCTAAAGGCTTTAAAGAAGCTTATGATCAATTTGTAGAAGGCGGCTGGCAAGGTATTTCTTACCCTGAAGAGTACGGCGGTATGAACTTACCGACCTCATTGAACTTAATTAAAGCTGAAATGATCGGTACGGCGAACTGGCCATGGGCAATGTATCCTGGTCTATCAACTGGCTGTATCAATACCATTATGCAATATGGTACCGATGAGCAAAAAGAAACCTACTTGCATAAATTGGTCGAAGGCTCTTGGGCTGGTACCATGTGCTTGACTGAACCACAATGTGGTACGGATTTGGGTCAAGTTAAGTCTAAAGCCATTCCACAAGATGACGGCTCTTATAAGCTTAGCGGTACTAAGATTTTCATCTCAAGTGGTGAGCATGATTTAACGGAAAACATCGTTCATATTGTTTTAGCACGTTTGCCAAATGCACCAGAAGGCACACGCGGTATCTCATTATTTATCGTACCGAAATTCTTGCCAACTACTGAAGGTGAAATTGGCGAGCGTAATGGCGTGACTTGTGGATCGATCGAACACAAAATGGGTATTAGCTCATCGGCTACTTGTGTCCTAAACTTTGATGATGCCGTTGGTTACTTAATTGGTGAGCCGAACAAAGGTCTAAAAGCCATGTTCACCTTTATGAATACTGCCCGTATTGGTACTGGTATCCAAGGTTTGGCGCATACTGAATTGTCATTCCAAAACGCGCTGCCGTATGCAAAAGATCGCCGTTCTATGCGCACCTTATCAGGCACGAAAGAGCCTGAAAAAGTTGCTGATGCCATCATCAACCATGCTGACGTACGTCGTATGCTATTGACCCAAAAAGCCTTTGCCGAAGGCGGTCGTTCGATGATTTATCATTCTGCGCGCTATGCCGATAAAATGGCACAGGGTATCATCAATGGCGATGATGAAGAGTTTGAAAAATGGGATGATAAATTGGGTTTCTACACACCAATCCTAAAAGGCTTCCTAACTGAGCTAGGTATCGAAGCGGCCAAACACGGTCAGCAAGTCTATGGCGGTCATGGTTATATCAAAGAATGGGGCATGGAGCTAATCGCTCGTGATGCTCGTATCGCCACCATGTACGAAGGTACAACTGGTATTCAAGCATTGGATTTACTCGGTCGTAAAGTGATCTTGCAGTCTAAAGGTAAAATCATCCGTGATTACACCTCAAGCATTATGAAATGGTGTGGTGAGTATGCACTTGATAAAGACATGCGTAAATTCGTTTGGGCGCTCACCAAACTATGTGCTGAGTGGAACACACTAACCGTGCGCTTGATGCTAATGGCGCGTAAAGACCGTGAAATCATCTCAGCTGCATCAGACGATTTCTTGATGTACTCAGGCTATGTGATGATGGGCTACCACTGGGCGCGTATGGCGGCTGTCGCTTATGACAAGCTAGAAAACGGCGGCGCTGAATCACCAGAATTCTACAAAGCTAAGATCCAAACGGCTGAATTCTACTTTGATAAGTTGTTACCACGTACCTCGGGGCATGCCGAAGCCATGGTTGCACCAAGTGACAGCATGACAGCAATGAAGATTGAGAACTTTGCTTTTCTAGACTAAGTTTTTTAGACTAAGATAGCATCACAATTAAGCAGTAATTAATAAGAAAAGCGCCTAGCATGTAGGCGCTTTTTTATGCTTAACTAAAAGTACAGACGTTCTCATTAAAGCCTATCGATAATAAATATAAATCATAGATGAGAGATAACGAGTAACTCATTATAGATAAATGGCCATTTTAGGAGCCAATCATGTTATCCACTGATCATCAAAAAACTTCCTTAGCTTCATCATTTATACGAGTGCTACTGCTCAGTACGGCACTGATCAGTTTTAGCGCAACTAGTGCTACGGAGCTGGCTAAAAACCCTGACATTCCTATTAAATTTGCCAAAGGCGCGATCAGTAGTACGGTCACTGGCAAATTAAGCCCCAATGAAGATGAGCGCTGGTATCGCTTTGATGCCACCAGCTGGCAATATGCCGTTATTAATATTGCAGCACTTACTGGTACGCCTGAGACAGCCAATGTCGGCGTATTACATATGCCAAACGGTACGCAAGATGGCAGCAAAGGCGGTATCGTGTATCAAGGCTGCCTACCCGCAACCGGAAAATATCGCTTACGTATTGCCCGCAATTTGATGGCGACTGAAGGTAAAACGGCTGGTTATAAGGTTGAGGTAATGATATTACCCACATATGCCAGTAAATCGCTATGTGAGTACTTATAACGATTGATGAATCGTTGTTTCGGACGATATCAGCATTTTAGCTACCCAGCATTTTTTTATGATACACCGCGCTAATTTCTTCAACTTCCACACATATCTGTAAGGCTGCTCGCCCTGATTGCTCTGCGCCTATCTCCTGCTCTATCGTCGTCACCAGCAGCCCTGCTAGCTGATTACGAATAACCATGTCACGACCAGTCATTAGTTTTAGATGCGCATAAATAAAGCCATACGCCTGCTCATCATCTTCAACGCCTACCAAAAACGTCTCAATGGGCACGATCCGTGCTTTAATATCAGTCGGCGTGCCAAAGTGCCCACTGTCCCATAATGCTTTATTTAAGGCTTTAAGCAATGATTCTTCATGAGCAATGCTGACATTGGGCATCATTTGAATGGTTAGATGTGGCATGAATATGTCCTTATAAAATATGAGTGAGGGGATAAAATATTAGCCATCGTTTCAGAATTGATTAAACAGCCCGTCAGCGGCAACGATTTTTAGTCATCAGTAACTTTCTAGTCATCAATAATAGTACTAAAGCAAGCAGCAAGGGTCTCAGCTAATTGTGCTGGTGGCAGCTCAATTTCTAAACCACGGCGACCACCGCTGACATAAATCGTTGTTTGCTCTGCAGCCGAGCTGTCTATGATAGTCGGCAAGCGCTTTTTTTGTCCCAATGGGCTGACGCCGCCTAGCACATAGCCCGTACTACGCTCTACCTGCTTAGGATCCGCCATTTGCACTTTTTTGCAGGTCAGCAATTTATTCGAAGATAGCGCCTTAGCCATTTTTTTAAAGTTTAACGTTTTATCCACGGGTAAGATAGCAACAGCAAGCGCACCAGTCTCTGTCGACACTACCAAGGTTTTGAACACTTGTGACACATCCACACCTAGCTTTTCTGCCGCCTCTAAGCCAAAAGAGGCGGCATTACTGTCATGGACATAGTCGTGTAATTGATAGTTCAGAGCGCGTTGTTTGGCAAGATTAATCGCTGGTGTCATAATATTTCAGCTTATATCAATGATATTAAAAGGTAGATTTAAACATAATTATTCTATAGTGACTCTTGGTTGTCGCCGAACCATTATTGCGCTAAATACATTAACTTTCAATTATTTGAGCTTATTAAGAGCGACTTAACTCACTATATAGTAACCAGACCGTATTAATATTAGCAGTATATACAGACACTATATATCGCTTTGATGGCTTTTATGGCATCATAAGCGCAACATATTTGACTATTTTTGATACTGATTATGATACCGAAGTTCTTAAAAAAACGGATTTTTAAAGCGCCAGTCACAACCGACAGCGCTTCTAATACTGACGTCAATCCAATCGCCCCCAAGCCTTATTCCAATGCGCCGATTAATCAAATTTATCGCAAGCTATCGGGGCAGCTACTCGATGTCGCTGTTAAACCTAAGTTATTGGGTGAATTACCTGAGTTCGATACAGACGATCAAACGCTAAGATTTTATGTGTTGCAAGATTATTCGCGCTCCAACAGTATTTTGATTGACCTGCAGACGCAAGAGCACAACCTACCACCAGCATTGGTTGGGGTACATGATGCCGCCCATAATATCAAAGAAAACGCAGCCATCATATTTTTGAACCATCCAAGCGCCAAAGACAGTCAGCTATCGCCGCGCCTGTCACGTTTGGTGTCTGCTGTTTTGCAATATCCAGAGCTAAAAGTACGTTTGGTGCCCGTCTCTATTTTATGGGGACGCGCCCCAGAAAAAGAGGATTCACTGTTTAAGCTGCTGACCGCTGACAACTGGCAAGATCCTAGCATCACCAAGCAGCTCTTTAATATCGGGGTAATGGGACGTGACACCTTTGTACAGTTCCATCCACCTCAAGATCTACGTACCCTTATCAATGATAGCCTTAAAGGTGATGAAGAAGGGTTTTCTATTTTTGATTCACTAGCCGTTGATTCAAAAGAGAATTTTGTAAAAGAAGGTGATGTAAAGGATAGCAATTCAGACATCACCAGTAGCGTGGGCGATGCTGACGAAGCACCAAATTATGCTTTGGTAGCGACCGCTGACAGCAATCGTGAACTGGTACGTATGCTACAGCAGCGGCTTACGGTTTATTTAGACAAGCAGCGTGCCAGTATGCTCGGTCCTGATTTATCAGACAGACGCAACTTAGTAGACAAGCTAGTGTATTCACCAGCTATCAAACATGCGATAGAGGCAGAAGCCGTAGAATCCGGTATCAGTGTACGTGAAGCCCGTGTCTTGGCTAAAGGTTATGCCAATGAGATGGTCAATGACTATTCACATTCCATCGTGCGCGGTTTTTATAAGTTTTTAACGTGGTTATGGACGCAACTCTATGATGGCGTAGAAGTCCATCATTTCGAGCGCGTACGTGAGCTTGCGACTGACTATGAGCTGGTTTATGTGCCTTGTCATCGTAGCCATGTCGATTATCTATTGCTATCTTACGTCATCTACAAGCGCGGTCTGAGCATTCCTTATGTCGCTGCTGGTGACAACCTAGATGTACCCGTATTAGGGCCTTTATTACGCGGCGCGGTTGCCTTTTATATACGTCGTAGCTTTCGTGGCAATGCACTTTATACTGCCGTCCTCCGCGAATATATGCACACCCTTATTACGCGTAACACACCGATTGAATACTTTATCGAGGGTGGTCGCTCGCGTTCAGGACGTTTATTACCACCGAAGATGGGCATGCTAGCAATGACAGTGCACAGTCAATTACGTCATTCTGAGAAGCCAGTGGTTTTCATTCCGACTTATATCGGTTATGAGCGTATTATGGAAGGTGGTACCTATGTTGGTGAGCTAAAAGGCAAGCCAAAAGAATCTGAATCTTTACTAGGCTTACTCAAAGTTGGTCGTAAAATTGAGCGTATCTTTGGTAATGTACATCTAAGCTTTGGCACACCGCTGCATCTTAGCGACTTTATGACAAAATTCGATGTGCCAGCCAATAGCTTGCCGACGGATCGCACCGATACCCCGCTCGATGATAAAGCCAGCGCGATGGTCGATAACATCGGCGTCAAAATCATGCAGCACATCAATAAGGCGGCGGTTGTGACGCCCGTTTCGTTATTATCATTGGTATTATTATCAGCGCCTAAAGCGGCTTTAGATGAAGAAATCTGTCGTGAGCAAATTGCTCTCTATCAAGGTCTTGCTCAGCAGTTGTCCTACTCAGATGATACCGTCATTACAGATATGAGTCCGCAGCAAATCATTGATTATGGTATCAAACTAAAGCTCATTGAACGTACGCCACATATCTTAGGCGACATCATTCAGATTGCCGGTAAACAAGCGGCATTGCTCAGCTATTTCCGTAATAACATCCTGCATGTGTTTATTTTACTGTCTTTCTTATCAGCATTAGTGGCGCGTAACGGTCGTATCGAACGCAGTCGTTTGGACAATATTGCTAAGCAACTCTATCCATTTTTACAAAGCGAGCTGTTCTTATATTACCCAGCACATGGCTTGGCTGATACCCTGAACAAAAAAGTCGACAGCCTACTCTCGCATGGTCTAATTGTCGAATTGAGCGATGGCGTACTTAGTGTCCCTGAATCAAACAGCAAATGCTATCAGCAGCTGCAAGTGCTAGCGACGCCTGTCGGACAGAGCCTTGAGCGTTACTTTATGACGCTTGCCCTACTCGCCCAGCAAGGCTCAGGCAATCTAACCGAAAGCGAAGTCGTTGATCTGTGTCATCTGCTGGGTCAGCGCTTATCTGTACTATATGCAGACGATATTCCTGATTTCTTTGACCGCGCCTTATTCACCAGCTTCATCAGCGCCTTGACTCGTCTTGATTACTTGCAAAAAGATGATGAAACTGGCGTATTGACCTTCGATCATCGTATCAATGATATTGCTCGTCATGCTAAGTACGTGCTAACGCCTGACATGATGCAGATTTTGCAGCAAGTCGCCAGCTTAGATGAAGAAGAAATTACTCATGCGATTACTGAAATTAGTAATAAAAAGCAGCGTAAATTTGGGCGTAAGCGTTAATTTGTAACCAGCTATAATATTTAATGAGCTAAACTGAATATATCGAGCAAAAAAAGACCTCTAATTGATTAGAGGTCTTTTTTTATCTTTAAATTTGAAATTTCTAAGTAGCTGTTTTTTTAACAACTACTTTTTAAATAACAGTCCTAGGTTGAAATCTTTTTATATTTCATACGCTTAGGAGTGGCAGCATCACCCATCGTCTTTTTGCGATACGTTTCAAACTCAGAATAGTTACCATCGAACCAAACTGGGCCTTCATCTTCGAACGCCAAGATATGAGTCGCGATACGGTCAAGGAACCAGCGATCATGCGAGACGACCATGACCGTACCTGGGAAGACCTGAATCGCATCTTCTAGCGCACGTAAGGTTTCAATGTCCAAATCGTTTGACGGTTCATCAAGGAGCAAGACGTTCGCGCCCTGCTTCAATGTCTTAGCTAGCTGTAAACGGTTACGCTCACCACCTGACAATTGACCGACGTGCTTTTGCTGATCTGAGCCTTTGAAGTTAAAGCGACCGATATAAGCGCGGCTTGGCGTGGTGTAATCGCCAACCGTAATGATATCAAGACCGTCAGACACTTCTTCCCAAACGGTTTTGCTGTCATCTAAGTTGTCACGTACCTGACCAACATAAGCGACTTTGACACTTTCGCCCAAATCGACTGAACCCGTATCTGGCGTATCACGCTCGGTAATCATGTTAAATAGCGTGGTTTTACCCGCACCATTTGGTCCGATGATACCAACGATCGCACCAGCTGGCACGTTAAAGCTTAGGTTTTCATAAAGCAGACGATCACCAAATGATTTGGAGATGTTATTCACTTCAATGACTTTATTACCTAAACGTGGACCGGGCGGAATATAAATTTCAGCTGTCTCATTACGCTGCTGGAACTCTGTTGAGTTCAACTCTTCAAAGCGCTGTACACGAGATTTAGACTTGGCTTGTTGACCTTTTTGATTTTTGCGAATCCAATCCAGCTCTTTTTTCAGTGCTTTAGCAAATGATTCTTCTTGCTTATTCTGCTGCTCTAAACGCGTGTTCTTTTGCTCGAGCCACTCAGTATAGTTGCCTTCATACGGATAACCATGGCCACGATCCAGCTCCAAAATCCACTGAGCGACGTTGTCTAGGAAATATCTATCATGGGTAATGGCAACGATTGTACCGCTGTAGTTCTGCAAGAACTGCTCTAGCCATGCAACAGATTCGGCGTCCAAATGGTTGGTTGGTTCGTCAAGTAACAGCATGTCAGGGCGTGACAATAGCAAACGGCATAGTGCCACACGGCGTTTTTCACCACCAGACAGCTTACTAACATCCGCATCCCAAGGTGGCAGACGTAAGGCATCAGCCGCTTTTTCGAGTTGGGTATTTAAATTATGGGCATCCCATGCTTGGATGATGTCTTCCATCTTGCCTTGTTCTTCAGCAAGCTTATCAAAGTCAGCATCAGGCTCAGCGTATTCTGCATAAATGGCATCTAAACGTGCGAGCGCATCTAATGCTTCACGCATACCGTCTTCGACGTTACCGCGTACGTCTTTGCTGTCATCAAGCTGTGGTTCCTGCGGCAGATAACCAATTTTGGTGCCAGTTTGCGCGCGTGCTTCACCACTAAATTCAGTATCCACGCCCGCCATAATGCGTAGCAAGGTTGATTTACCTGAACCATTGATACCCAAGACACCAATTTTGGCACCTGGGAAAAATGATAAGTTAATATTTTTTAAGATTTCACGCTTAGGCGGAACAAGTTTTGACACGTTGTTCATCGTGTAAATATATTGAGCCATTAACACTCCGATAGACTGCATAAAAGAGGCGAGCAAATCATACTTAGCAATGATGCCAAGCGTGCTGCACCTCAAAATCAGGGTTACAAATTATAAGCCATTATCGCATTGTGGCGCATACCCTGCAAGCCAACAGATTGTTTTAACGATTGTTTTACGGCTTTTGTCACAGAGTACTCAGCTTTCTAGCTAAAAGCAGTAACGAAACCTACTATCGAACCGTTTCGCTTAACATTCTGACTTATAACTGTTTTATAAAGACCACAAAAAATAGCATCAAAACTTTCGAAAATTTAATCAATAGCCGTTAGCATGTTAGGATAGCTTAACAAATTCAAGCGACCTGACCTAAGTGATATCTGCTAAATTGGCGCACAGGTGAACACAATATTTATGATGTCAATCATTTTGATAGTATTAACAAAGGTACTGATAATATGACCAACGGCTATCGCCCTGAAATGATTCAACATGCATTTATCGATTTTATTGGATCGCACTTACAGCCGTTTTGGTCTTTCACTGTCCCAAAGCTGCGCCTTGTTGCGCGATATACCCTTAGCGATGACTTAATAGCGCTCAGATTTGAGACCAATCATGCTTTTCGACGGCAATTAATGGGTGCGCAATGTGGTTGGCAGGGTGGTCAACATCTTAACTTAAGCGTTCTTATTGAAGGTGTGTATCATCAGCGCAGCTATTCATTATTAGGTTTAGCGCACCAACCGCTCTGGTGGCAAGATGCTGCTATCAACAACAGTATTAATAGTGGCGATAGCAAAAAGCAATCCCCTTATCTTGCGGTTACCATTGCTATTAAGCCACAAGGCTTGGTTTCGGATTATTTAACCAAACATATGGCACTTGGCAGTATCATCAACAGTAGTGTCCCCAGCGGCTCTTTCACTTTGGCACAATCATCTATAAAGGTACAGACAAAATCAGCTGCCGAAAAACCTGATTCTTTACTATTTATCGCAGGTGGCAGCGGTATTACGCCCATGTTAGGACTCATCACGCAAGCACTAGACAACGGACATCAGGTGACGTTGCTATATTACAGTCGCACTGAAATGCTCCCGTTCAAAAACCAATGGCAACAACTGAGCACAGCGTATCCAGCTTTCGCCTATCATCTGGTCAATACCGAGAAATCTGATACTTATTTGGCTGGCAAGCGACACTTGAGCGTAGACAGTTTGTTGGCATTAAACCTACCGCTGGCAGATACGCAAATATTTGCATGCGGGTCACAGGCTCTGTTGACTGGCTTATATAAAGCAGCGGCGAAGGTGACCTTACCGCACAATAAAAACCTGCGCGATAATATTATTGTAGAAAACTTTGGTCATGCGTTGCCTGATTTCAATTTTGATAACGAACAAGCGCTCGATAGAAAAAAACACGCAGCGCAACATACTGTTTATTTACGGGCGAGGCAACGGCAGTTTGACAGTAGCACGACAATATTGAATGCCGCGGAGGACGCAGGAATTCGCTTAGCGCATGGTTGTAGACAAGGTATCTGCCAGTTGTGTCGCTGCAATAAAGTCAGCGGTGTGGTCAAAAATATTCACACAGGAAAAATAAGCAGTGATGGTTATGAATCTATTCAAACTTGCATCAACATTGCCATGACTGATGTGGTGCTGGATATTTAGCAACACGGTGATAAAAATAAATGCTCATAACGGCTCATAAGATAGAAACATAGCCTACTGTTACCTTATAGCCTACGGTAAAAACTTAAACAACTTATTGAACCGAACCCAGTACCGACTATCCGTACCATTTCGGTTAAGGATTATTTATGCGCTTGCTACCACCCGTCACTACTGCACAATCTGCTGTACCAGTTTTGACCCCACTAACTGATGCAAAACAGCAGAAAGCAAAGCAGTTGACTCGCTACCCAACGTTGACAGGAGCGCCCTTACCAAAGGCGCAATCTGATGCCCTCGCTCATGAATTAAATGTGCTTTACCGAAGCGTGATGGATTCGTTAGGTAGTGATGACGCACGATACATTAAACGAGTGTATGCCGCGGTAGTTTATAGTGAGACGACAGCGCGTGGCTTACTGGCAGCGGCTGGATGCATGCAGTCAAAACGTAAAATTGTCGCGACTTGGTTATTGGGTACCTCACTACTGAGTCTCAGTAAAATCCTAAACAATATGGAACTTGGGCATAATGTCATGCATGGTCAGTATGACTGGATGCAGCACCCGTATCTCAATAGCCAAAAGTTTGATTGGGACATTGTCTGTCCTGCCCCATTGTGGCAACACTCTCATAATTACTTGCATCATACTTTTACCAATATCGTTGGTCGTGACCACGACGTTGGCTATCACTTAATTCGCGTGACTGATGAGCAACCTTGGACGCCAAGCGACCGCCATAATATGTTGAAAACAGCGGTATTGGCTCTAGGTTTTGAGTGGGCGGTCGCCTTTCATGATATTCAAATCAGTGTCGACGAATACGCGGACTCCCCTGATCGACACCAAACCATGCAGCAGAAATCTCGCGCATTATTCGCCAAAATCGCCCGGCAAGTGGGCAAAGATCATATTGTACTACCCACGTTAGCAGGGCTGACATTAGGTCGAAGTAGTGCTATGACCACACTGAGCGGTAATGTTACTGCCAATATCGTTCGTAACCTATGGACATGGGCGGTGATATTCTGTGGACACTTTACCGAACAAGCCCATATCTATACCCATCTCGATGCCGATGAGTCTAAAGGCGACTGGTATGTGCGTCAAATTCTTGGCTCCAGCAATATTCAGGGCAGTAAGCTGTTTCACATTTTGACGGGTAATTTATCGCATCAAATCGAGCACCATATTTTCCCTGATATGCCAGCCAGTCACTATGCTCGTATCGCACCACAATTACAGGCGATATGTCGCAAGTACAATCTACCCTATAATACTGGGCGCTTTGGTACACAATTCCGGCAAATGCTGGGACGTATCCGCCACTTTAGCAAGCCAAGTGCTGAAGAATGGCAGTCTTATTTACATTCACAAACTACGTCAATCGCTGAAACAAATCATGCCGTAGCAGAAAGACCAAAAGAGCTGCCCGCTATACGTGGATTGGGTAAGTATCTTCCCCCTGTCATGCGCCAAGCCTTATTTTATGCTTGATGTGCAGCTCATATGGAGACCACTGGTCGACCCGCCTTAGTCTTAACATTTACTCTATCGACTCTTACGGTAAAGAACTATAAATGTGAATCGAAAGGACTCATACTTTAGTGAATAATCTATTTGGTCATTCAAGCTCTCTTCATTTAAAAATACGCTTGATCCATACTAAAAAAAACCAATAATATTTAATGATAATAATCAATAATAACGGAGAATATCCATGAAAAATCAAAACCCTGAACAAAACCTAACCATCACCCATGATGAACAGGCTAAACGTTTTGAAACCTCTATTGACGGTCATACTGGCTATATTAGCTATCAAGAGCGTGACGATACATTAGTTTATGATCATACTATCGTACCTCAGGAGCTAGGCGGGCGCGGTATTGGTTCAGCATTGGTCAAGCATGCCCTCAACTATGCTCGTGAACAGAATAAAAAAGTGATACCACAGTGCTCATTTGTCTCGTCATATATCAGCAAACATCCTGATTACCAAGACTTGCTATAGTCCACTCTTCAGCGATGAGCCATAGAAAATGTAGTATGCTAATAAGCGTCATAATTTCTTTAGAAATGTTTTAAGCATCTACTATGGTTCAGTTTGGCCAATAAAAATGGAACGTTAATACGCTATTATCCTCCTATTTATCTTTGAATATATGGCAAGATAGCAAATATAGGCGGGTTTTCTGACCTATAATGCCGATAAAACAAAAGGTCTTTACAGTGGTGTAATAGCGTCAATGATACAACTGAAAAAGAGGATTGAAATTTCCTAAAATAGCTTTGACAGCTACAATGTAGTGCCTGATATAGTTTTTAATAAACCAAACCAACATAATAATAAAGGTGATTAATATGAGTAGTTTATCTGATAAGCAAGTAAATTTGCAGCTGGAAGAATTACCTGGTTGGCAGCGCGAGGGCAATGCTATCGTAAAAACATATCACTTTAGCGATTTCATTGAAGCCATAAGCTTTATGAATCAAGCAGCGTTCCATGCCGAAGCGCTTGAGCATCATCCCGAATGGCGCAACACTTATAACGTGGTAGAGGTGCGCTTGACTACTGGCGATACTGGCGGTATTACCAGCCATGATATTCGTCTGGCTAAACGGATGGAACACATTGTCCAGCCGAAACGTTTATAGTAATGTGTTTGTTTTTATAATGTTTATAAAAATTTTTCATTAGTAAATACATTATTAAATACCAAAAAAAAGTCCTCAATTGAGGACTTTTTTTTATTTAACAATCTATAGGTATTAATTACATCTTGCGGCTTACAAATGCCACAATAAATAAAATGACAGCGACTGCTAAGAAAATATATGCCAGATTAGCAGACAATCCTGCGACACCGCCAAAACCCAACAAACTTGCTAACAATGCAATCACGGCAAAAATAATAGCCCAGCGAAACATAACCTTCTCCTTAAAAATTATTATTAGAAAACCAGATATTTAGATTGATGCAATGGACAATTATTAATAAGTAAGAGATAACTACTATTATTAATGACTGCCTTGCTCTCTCTAAAACTCCTTTTTCTTTACTTTTTGTTTTTTTGATATTTATTAATTTTTTAACCATTAATACTGCTTACGACCATAGATTAGCAATATTTATCTTTAGAAAACGTTCATTTTGGTAATGATATCGGTAGGTTATGTAACCTTTGTAGCAAATCTTAACATCGAACCTTTTTTTCATACCTTTATGGGAGTTATGTGTACAGATGGTTAGTTATCCCTTAGCCATCAACATTTTCATCATATAATCTGCTATAAACAGTAACTTACAAGTCATTTTTACTGGTCAAAAATACTTTAATATATCTTTTTCAGGCAGATATAAGTCTGACCAATAACTCATTTAGTCATGACTTATTTAGTTAATCTGATTTCTATCTAAAAACTAGACTTCAAACTCTGACTGTTAAATGGCAACAAATTTTAAACGTCACACAACTCATCAAAATAGCTATTAAGGATAATAAATATGGATACCTCAAACAATACACAACAGCGCAGCGATGGAAAGCGTCCTTACGCGGTCGTCTTATATGGTGCAACCAGCTTTGTTGGTCAAATCACAGCACACTATTTAACAGAGTTTTTATCTAATACTAAAGACAAAGATGGCGCCGATGCCACGTGGGCGATTGCTGGGCGTGATGAAGCAAAACTGAACGAATTGCAATCTAAACTTGGCAGCACTGTCGATATTATTCTTGCTAATAGTGACGATGCGGACAGCCTTGATGAGATGACCAAACAAACCCAAGTCATCATTTCAACCGTCGGTCCTTATCTCAAATACGGTGAGCCGCTGATCAAATCTTGTACCACTCATGGGACAGATTATGTCGATCTCACCGGTGAAGCTATCTTTATCAAAGATATGATGGATAAGTATCAGGACGCGGCAAAGCAAAGCGGCGCTCGTATTGTCAACTCGTGTGGCTTTGATTCGATTCCATCGGATTTGGGCGTCTACTTTACCCAAACCCAAGCAGAAGAGAAGTTTGGTCGCGCTTGTAATGTGATTCATATGCGTGTCAAAGCGGCGAAAGGCGGTCTATCAGGTGGCACCATTGCCTCAATGGCGACTATTTTTGAAGAAGTTGGAAAGGACAAGTCACGTCGTAAGCAGGTAGCAAATCCTTATCTACTCAATGATGACAAAGATGCGCCAAACGTGCGCCAAGCTAATGTCAGTAAGCCAGAATACGATAGTGAGCACAAACGCTGGCTTGCGCCTTTTGTCATGGCTAGCATCAATACCCGTATCGTGCATCGCACCAACCAATTGCTTGGCTATGAATATGGTCGTGACTTTAAATATGACGAAGCAATGTGGATGCAAGATGGTGTGAAAGGTCAATTATCAAGCTATGCAATGAGCGCAGGCTTGTTTGGATTTGCTACTGCTATGATGGTCAAACCGAGCCGTGAATTATTAGCTAAGCACGTGCTACCCAAGTCAGGTTCTGGTCCGTCTGCAGAAGAGCAAGCAAACGGCTACTTTGACATTCGCCTCTTTGGGACAACGGCTAATAAAGACACCATCAATACGAAAGTAACGGGTGATAAAGATCCAGGTTACGGTAGTACCTCGCGTATGCTAGCGCAAGCAGCGTTATGCTTAGCACAAGATATTAGCAAAGAAGAAGTCGGTGGTGGTTTTTGGACGCCAGCCTCTGCCATGGGTAATCATCTACTGGCGCGTTTAGAAGAGCATGCGGGTCTTAGTTTTGAAGTTGTCGATTCGTAAGATGACCCATTTATAAATCGAAGCAATCCAATCTACTTCTTAATATCTAAGTAATGACCGTATCTTAGCAACGAGATACGGTTTTTTATTGCCTATTCTTTCTCATTATTCAGATTGCAATCTTTTGAGCGATTGTTAATAAATAATAATAAAGTGATTCTTTGGTAAATGATATTGGCACTTCTTGCCTTTTTAATACATTAAGCTACACATTTCTAGAGTAATGTCACAGCCATATTGCAGTGAATGACGTAGGATAAAAAAGGTTAGGCAATTTTTTACCTCATATTTTTTTATCCCATATTGTATAGCAGCTTTGAGAGGAGTAATTGGCTCATTAAAATTTCATTGCGGCTTTAAACGCGTCAGAGTAATTTTCTAGTGCAATAAAAATCATATTAATAAAAATTAAGTTTTACTTGTTTATCATAAATTTGTAATAAATCAATAGACCCTCATCTAATTAAAAGGACATATAGTCAGTCTTTTATAAATAAGATACAATTGTTTTAAAACAAGCGAAATGGTATAAGAATATATGACCTATTCAGCAGACTTCCGAGCTCAAGTGATCAAAAGTGTTAAAAGTAAAGACATGAGTATTCGTGAAGCGTGTACTTTCTACAATATTAGTAAAACCGCATTACAGCGCTGGCTGAAAAACCCAAGTATCAAACAAACTCGGAATAAACCACCCAGTAAAATACCTAATGACGTGCTATTAAAAGATGTTGAACAGTATCCAGACGATTATATAGTTAATCCAGAATAAAAG
>NZ_DKHR01000046.1:0-26828 GCF_002453835.1 Psychrobacter sp. UBA6739 | reverse complement strand
TTAAATAGTGCTCAATCACTGTCGCCCAGTAACTGATATATAGGGTAATTCTCTTGCTGTTTAGTCTCAAACCCTTTCAGGTCAAGCTATCTAGCGAGCCGACTATCTTATCATAATGATAAGATTTGTCAAGCTTTTTTATGTTTTGTCTTAGCTTGGTAATCTAAGTAATAAGTTGGTTAACTTACTGCTTAGCTTCCTTTGCTGTGGGGCGTATTATATAGATTCTGACGAGAGTGTCAACCGCTTTATCAGAGGTTTTTGAGTTTATTTGATAAGACTTTTAATAATGCATAGTTTTCAATGGGTTAAGATTAATATTCATTTAATTCCCTTAAATAATAACTCATCTTTAAACAGTATCTATCGATATTCATTAATTGTCATCTATAGCGTTGCCATTAAGAACTTACTTTAAGCTAAAATTTTGAGGCTCTATACTTAATACTTACTTTTTGGCATATTTATCTGCTTATTGATAATTGCCTTCGCTGTGTCCTTAGCTAACTATGATTTACACTTCTTGATATTCGCATAGATAGCATCTATATATAGATGCTCACCTAATCCCTTACTATCTAGTGTTGATACACAGTTTTTGCTATAATAGCTGACTTTATAATATTGCTTAATGGCATTTCTTATTAGCCTTGATTGTTCAACGGTTGATTGTTTAAAATTTTGCCTTTAAGTGATATCTATCTCTTATAACATATCATAGCAGTTGGATATAATTGACGCAGTCTTGCGGTTATATGATTGATGGTTGCAATCATCACTGCCAACGGACGCAAAAAGGTGAATAGATTATGGTAGCGATTACTTTACCCGATGGTAGCGTAAAAAACTTCGAAGGTAGTACCACCGTCATGGAAGTGGCACAAAGCATTGGTGCAGGATTGGCTAAAGCGACGGTTGCCGGACGTGTAGATGGTCATCTAGTTGATGCGCACGACCCTATCGCTCATGATGCTAAGGTTGAAATCGTGACACCAAAAGATGATGACGGTGTCGATATCATTCGCCATTCTTGTGCTCATCTATTAGGTCATGCCGTTAAGCAGTTATATCCTGATGTAAAAATGGTGATTGGCCCCGTTATCGATGATGGTTTTTATTATGACATCTATAGCGAAACGCCATTTACGCCTGAGCATATGGCAGCCATTGAAAAACGCATGATGGAACTCATCAAGCAAGATTATGACGTTATCAAAAAAATAACGCCACGCGATGAAGTCATTAAAATCTTTGAAGAACGTGGTGAAGACTATAAGCTTAAGCTGATTAACGATATGCCAGGCGAAGAAGCGTTTGGTCTCTATCATCATCAAGAATATGTCGATATGTGCCGTGGTCCACACGTGCCGAACACCAGATTTTTAAAAGTATTCAAACTGACCAAAATGTCTGGTGCATATTGGCGCGGTGATGCCAAGAACGAGCAACTGCAACGTATCTATGGTACAGCATGGGCGGATAAAAAAGATTTAAAAGCCTATATTCAGCGTATCGAAGAAGCTGAAAAACGTGACCATCGTAAAATTGGTAAAGCGTTAAATCTGTTCCATATGCAAGAGCAAGCGCCAGGTATGGTGTTTTGGCATGCGAATGGTTGGACGATATATCAAGTACTTGAGCAGTATATGCGTAAAGTACAGCACGATAACGGTTATGAAGAAATTAAAACACCGCAAATCGTCGATCGTAGTTTGTGGGAGCGTTCGGGACATTGGGGTAACTATGCGACTAACATGTTTACGACTGCCAGCGAAAATCGTGATTATGCAGTAAAACCAATGAACTGCCCGTGCCACGTGCAAGTCTTTAACCAAGGTCTAAAATCTTACCGTGACTTACCATTACGTATGGCAGAGTTTGGCTCATGCCATCGAAACGAGCCATCAGGTTCGCTACATGGTTTGATGCGTGTACGCGGTTTTACCCAAGATGATGCACATATCTTCTGTACACAGTCGCAAATCCAGCAAGAAGTCGCTGACTTTATTAAACTAACCCTTGCCGTCTATGAAGACTTTGGTTTTGACAATATCATTATGAAACTCTCGACTCGCCCTGAAAAACGGGTTGGTAGTGATGAGTCTTGGGATTTTGCAGAGAAAGCTTTGGCCGATGCATTAGATAGCTCAGGTCTTGATTGGGCTTATCTGCCAGGTGAAGGTGCATTCTATGGTCCGAAGATTGAATTTAGTTTGAAAGATTCTTTAGGTCGCGTCTGGCAGTGCGGTACGATTCAGGTTGACCCAAACATGCCTGAGCGCCTTGATGCCGAATTCGTCAATGAGCAAAACGAGCGCGAAGTACCTATTATGTTGCACCGTGCCATCTTAGGTTCATTCGAGCGCTTCATTGGTATTTTGATTGAAAACTATGCCGGTTGGATGCCTGTTTGGCTAGCGCCGCAGCAAGTGGTGGTGATGAATATCACTGATAAACAGGCAGATGCTTGTGAAAATGTGGTCAGCGAACTCAAAAAGTCAGGTTTGCGAGCTATTAGTGACTTGCGTAACGAAAAGATTGGATTTAAGATACGAGAGAAAACATTAGAACGCGTTCCCTATATGCTAGTATTAGGGGATAAAGAAGTCGAATCGGGCAGTGTCAATGTCCGTACTCGTGAAGGTGAAAACCTTGGCGTGATGAGTGTTCCAGAATTTATTACATTAGTACAGACCGCTGTCAGCGACAAAGGCCGACAGACCCCAAAAACAGATGAGGAGTAATACCTATTAAACAGTCAAACCGTTTGAACATCAACGAAGATATCACAGCCAAAGAAGTCCGTCTCGTTAAAGAAGACGGCGAACAGATGGGCGTGGTCGATATCGAAACCGCGATGAAAGCGGCACGTGAGGACAGTCTAGATTTGGTCGAATTGGTTCCTGAAGCCAAACCGCCAGTATGCAAAATCATGGATTATAAGCATTTCCTCTATGATCAAAAGCAAAAAGCGAAAGAAGCTAAAAAGAACCAAAAGCAAACTCAGCTAAAAGAGATGAAGCTGCGTCCTAGTACTGAAGAAGCTGATTATCAGGTTAAACTGAAAAAAATCGTCAGCTTTTTGGAAGACCAAGACAAAGTTAAAATCAGTATTCGCTTTCGTGGCCGTGAAATGGCGCACCAAGAGATTGGTCGCAAGCAGCTAGATCGTATTATCGAAGATACTGCTGAGATTGCTAACGTTGAGCAATATCCTAAGATGGAAGGTCGTCAGATGGGTATGCTGCTTGGGCCAACTAAGAAAAAGTAATCTGTTTATTAGATGGCTGTTAGTCAATATAGATATGTATAACCTTAACCATCAATATACCGCGGGATATTGATGGTTTTTTATTGTGTGCATAGATACATATCTCTTTTAAATATGTTTAGTCAGATATAATTGGCTGACTCTATTTTACAAAACCTACCTTCTCAACCATTTGATTACGCGGTAATCTAAAGGTCTGTTTTATATTTGCTAATCAGCATTTATTTAAAATTTCTAGTAAGTGTATAAAAATAACGTATATCACGACCATCAGAGTCGTTGACAAAAACACTACTTTTATCCAATATTGAAGGAAATTTCATGCAAGAATTGACCCCACCAGAAAATGCAACGACGCCAAGTATTTCTCTAACCGCGCCTGAACCTGTGAGAGAAATACAAAAAAGCGAAGCAGATCAAATGGTCAAATTGGATGACAGCCAAATCCCAGAGCTTGATGCCAAGGTCGATGCCTTTGTTGATCATGTGATTAACAATTCTGTGCACAGTGCTGAATTTCAGCAAAATGTGCAATCGATTCATAATCTCGGTACCAAAGAGATTCGTGAATCAGCCCAAGTGTCTAATCGTATGCTCGATTTACCCGCCAAAAGTCTCAATGACAGCTTGTTTGATAATTCCCCTATCGCCAAGTCATTGACTGAATTGCGCGGCATCGTCGAAGATTTAGATCCCAGTAAAAAAGAGCTGACCAGCTCACGTAAGTTATTCGGTCTCATCCCTTTTGGCAATAAAGTACAGGATTACTTCCGTCAATACGAGTCAGCGCAATCGCATATTAATGCAGTGGTTACCAGTCTATATAATGGTAAGGATGAGCTGCTCAAAGACAATGCGATGATTGAGCAAGAAAAAGTCAATATGTGGGAGCTGATGCAATCGATTCGCCAATACGTTTATGTCGGCAAAAAAATTGATGAGCAGTTAGAACAAAAGGTTTATGCGATAGAAGCGACCGATCCCGAAAAAGCACGCATTATTAAAGAAGAGATGTTGTTTTATGTGCGTCAAAAAAACACCGACTTTTTAACCCAGTTAGCCGTGAATGTGCAAGGATATTTAGCGCTCGATACCATTCGCCGCAATAACTTAGAATTGATAAAAGGCGTTGATCGAGCCACCACAACCACCGTATCTGCACTACGGACAGCGGTCGTGGTTGCACAAGCAATGACCAATCAAAAACTGGTACTTGATCAAATTACTGCTTTAAATAAAACCACCAGTAGCTTGATTGAATCGACCTCAGCGATGCTAAAACGCCAGTCAGGTGAAATCCATGAGCAAGCAACCAGTAGCAGCATTGAGCTTGATAAATTACAAAACGCTTTCAATAACGTCTATGATACGATGGATATGATTAGCAATTATAAAATTGAAGCGCTAGAGAACATGAAACAGACGGTCAATACTTTGACTACTGAAGTCGATAAGGCTCAGAAATACTTGGATAAGTCTAATCAAACAACAGTATTAGAAGTGTCGAAAGAGATAGACAGTAAAAAGATAACCAATAGATCAAGTACAGTCGATATCGACATTTGATTCGTTTTAATAGTTGTTGCCTATTAAAGGTGGCCACTTCCTGCTACCAAATACACTTAAGACAATTGACGCAAGATATTGCAACGTCGTTCGTGTTAAGATAGCCATTATTAATAATTTTAAAAATAGATACGGTAATTTATGAGTTGGAACGATCCAAACGCCTCAAGTGAGGCAAAAAGATATGACAATCCTATCCCTAGTCGCGAACTGATACTCAGTACGATTAATGAGCATGGTGAAGTCACGCATCAACAATTGGCAAAAGCCTTTAATATTGATGACCCAGACCAGTTTGACGCTTTAGGCAATCGCCTAAAAGCCATGGCACGCGATGGACAAGTAAACCGCGACGGTCGTCCTTATCGCTATCGCACGGTGACCAAGCAAGATGTCGTCAGAGGTACAGTGTCTGCACATCCTAAAGGCTTTGGCTTTGTATTATTAAGCGATATGCCAGATTTGTTTTTGCATGAAAAGCAAATGCGCTGGGTTTTCAACGGTGACACCGTAGATGCAGTGGGTACATCGACAGACAATCGTGGGCGCACAGAAGGACGTATCGTTGATGTCGTTGAACGTCGCCAAAATAACTTCATTGGTACATTAGCGCGTGATGAAGATGGCTACTGTGTCGAGCTTGGTAGTCCAAATAATCACCAGCCGATTACCGTTACTGAAGAAAATGTACAAGCGATGAATGCCAAGCAAGGCTCTCCTGTTAAGGTTGATGTTATTGATTGGCCAAATCAGCATGAATTTGCGACGGGTAAAATCACTGAAGTACTGTCTGACGACAATGATCGCGAACTGATTATTGAGACCACCTTACTCAATTATGACATCCCATCAGATTTTAGCGAAGCAGCACTGAAGCAAGCCAACGATTATCAAGAGCCGACTGAAAAAGATTTAAAAGGTCGTACAGATTTGCGTGATTTGCCATTGGTGACTATCGATGGTGAAGATGCACGTGATTTTGATGATGCCGTATTTGCCGAAAAACGCTCTGGTGGCAACTATCGTGTCTTAGTTGCGATTGCGGATGTCAGTTATTACGTTACACCAAACTCGCCACTTGATAAAGATGCCTACGAGCGCGGTACGTCCGTATACTTTCCACATCGTGTGATTCCAATGTTGCCTGAAGTGCTCTCTAATGGTCTGTGTTCATTGAATCCTGACCGTGATCGTCTTTGTATGGTCGCTGATATCAAAATATCACGAGCAGGCAAAGTGACTGGTTATGAGTTCTATCCTGCTGTCATGCACTCACAAGCACGTTTAACATATAATCAAGTAAACGCTTATCTTGAGAACCCAGAAGATAAGAGCGTACCTACCTCACTCACGGGTAATAAAGACGTCAAAAAATCTGTCGATACCTTACATCAATTGTACGAGCTACTGCTTAAAAAGCGTGAAGAGCGTCATGCAATGGAGTTTGAAACAGTTGAGACCTACATTAAGTTCAATGAGAAAGGTGGTATCGAAGCAATCCTACCGCGTACTCGCGGTGATGCTCAAAAACTCATTGAAGAATGTATGCTGCTGGCCAATACTTGTGCAGCAAACTTTGCACTCAAGCATGAGCTTCCTGTCTTATATCGTAACCATGACAAACCTGATGGCGAAAAATCAATGCGTATTCACGAATACGCAAAGAATTTTGGTTTAAGCTTTCCAGAAGAAAATCCAACGCAAGCCGATTATCAGCGCATTATTGAAGCCACCAAAGACAGACCCGATGCAATTAGTATCCACAGCATGCTGTTGCGCTCAATGATGCAAGCAAACTATGCACCTGACAATATCGGTCACTTTGGCTTAGCTTATGACGAATATAGCCACTTCACCTCGCCGATTCGTCGTTACCCTGATTTGATGCTGCATCGTGCCATCAAAGCAAAAGTGACCAATACTCAGCAGCCAGTGATGGACTTTTCTCTTGAAGCGGCTGGCACGCAAACCTCAGATACCGAGCGCCGTGCCGAAAAAGCCTCACGCTATGTAGAGTCTTGGCTCAAGTGTCACTATATGAAAGATCATGTTGGTGAAGAGTTCGAAGGTGTGGTCACTACAGTCACAAGCTTCGGTTTGTTTGTTACCTTGACTGACTTATATATCGATGGTTTGGTTCATATCTCCAATGTCGGTGATGACTTCTTTGTTTACGATGAACAGCAACAACAGCTAATCGGTAAAGATAAAGGGACATTGTTCGGACTAGGTGATTTGGTTAAGGTCAAGGTCGCTGGCGTCAATATGGATCTGCTACAAATTGACTTTGATTTAAAAGCTAAATTGCAATCTAGTGAAATGAATCAAACGAAGAGCGCGCCTTCTAAAAAAAGTACTGATAAGAAAAGTACTGATAGAAGAGGCCCCGCTAAAAAGACTGGCAGCCGTAGTAAAAGCGCAAGTAAGAAAAGCTAGTGTTAGCAAACGCTTCAAATAATAAAAAGGCCAACGTCATCGTTGGCCTTTTTTGTGCGTGGTATTTTATAACGACTACTTAAATCATTATTGCGCATTACTCATCTGGTCTAGACGTTCCTTGTCTACTTCCTGAGCCTGATCTATTTTCGCGGTAGCATTATCGAGAATGGCTTTAGGCTGTTTGCCAAGTGGCTGGCTCGCGACATCTACCGAGCCACTTTCTACATCATCAGTATTTGGTAACGCTGTATCGGAAGATTGCTCAGATCCTGCATCACTTATGACTACTTCTCTATCTTTCTCACGTTGATTGCCATTAATGAGGTTAAAACCTAGTAACGCAACCATGCCCACTAGGGCGAATATAATCAAGTGTTTCATTTGCATAAAAAATGTCTCGTATTTGAATGATAATCAGATATACGTTTCGTTGCATTTTTTATGCCTAGTTTTTGGCAGGTTTTGCAAATTATTCTTGCGGGCTATTATTATTCAATAAATCAGTCTCGTCAGAGCTTTCTGCAATTTCCTGTTCAACCTTTTCCATGAGTTTGTCGTCGGGACGGGCGTTAAGCACCTCATCAGCATTACGACCTTGTAAAATCAATTTGGCACGAGCCTTTGCTTGTTTTTTGTCCTTATCATCAACACTATTATCTTCATTCTGGTTTTCATCAGTCACTTTGGGCGTGATTGGCGTAATTGTCATGTCTGACTTAGCACTATCAGTGTTAGCCTGCATATTCTCAAATGCTTTTTCTAAGTTACTATTGAATCGTAAACGATAAATCGGTTCAGGCAAGCTGAAGCCTTCATTTTCTAACGCATGCTTGGTCTCACGAATGGCAATACTGCGTGCTTTTGAGAAGTCCGTGTCTGATTGATCTACCCAAATTTGAAATTCCAAAATGATATTAGAGTCGCCAACATTGGTAATGACAGCCACAGCTTTTGGTTCATCTAAAACGAATGCTAATGTATGTATTGCATCCAATCCGACTTTGATAGCCGCTAATGGATCATCATTGGCATCAACGCCTAACTCAAAGGTAAATCGACGTTCTGGATTTTTGGTGTAATTTAAAATCGTTGCTTTAAATACTTCAGCATTGGGAATGCGCAACTGGTTACCATCTAAAGTCATCAGAATAGTCGCACGTGAGGTTAGCCGTACTACAATCCCCTCTTGATTATTAATTAAAATATGATCACGTGCGCGAAATGGTTGGCGAATACTGAGCATGAGCGAGGCAATGTAATTCTCAATAGTGTCTTTGACCGCAAAACCAACGGCAATACCGATAACGCCTGCACCGCCAAGCAAAGTGCCTAAGATGGTTTCGGCGCCTATCAAACTCAGCGCAAGAATCAAACCAAAAATAATAAAAATAACTTTAACGGTTTGTGACAGCAATTCGGCGACAAACGGATTGGGCGTGAGCCGTTGCCACATTTTTTTGCGATTAGACAGCCAACTGCCAAACCATGTCACCAATGCAAATAGGACAATGCCGACCAATAGGAGTGGCAAGGCTTTGACTAGATTTTTGGCTTGTGCTTTAAGACCTTGATAAACGGTAGTAACATTGTCTTGAACATCAAGCGTGCGATCAATCCGATCTTCGACGGTGACCACATCTGTCAGACGGTTGGTCAAATTGATGGCTTGTTGCGCTTTTTTCTCGTTCGGCGTCTCTCCGGTTAAGGTGACAACACCTTGCGTAACGCTGACATTGACGGCCTGCAGACCTTCTATTTCAGAAAAAATACCCTGAATACGTTGACGAATGTCATTGTCTTTTTGCGGAGTAGGAGTGGTTTCGATTTGCGCATTATTGGTGCTCTCACCACTGATTATGGGCGGTGGTGCTGGCTCAGGTATGACCACTGGAGATGCTGAAGCTCCCTCTTCTGATGTCGCATCAAGTAAAGGTTTATCAGCTTCCGGGTTTTCTGCTGTGTCTACCCCCAATGCAGAGGTGATACCAGTCACCTCTTCACCAGCCGCATACACTGGAAAGGTAAAAAAGATGCTTAGTAACAACAGCATTTGACCCCGCGCTTTTATAAAATCGCGCATCGTTGAACGGTCAAAGTCAGTGTTCATAAGCATCCTTTGCTTTTTATAGATTTTCGTACTCATCTTTCTTTACTAAATTTTCAATAATCATTAACTGTCTAAATAAACTTGTGCCTCGCCTAAGTTTAACGTGCCTTCATAGATTGCGCGACCAGTAATGATACCTTCAATACAATCGCCATAAGGTTTCAGCAGTTCGATATCTTTCATATTGGTCACGCCGCCTGAAGCAATCACAGGCAAGCCGCCTTCACGTGCCAAATTGACAGTTTGTTCAACGTTGACGCCTTGCATCATGCCATCACGGTTGATATCGGTGTAGACAATCGACGATACGCCGACATCAGCAAAGCGCTTTGCAAGCTCGGTCGCCTTGGTATCCGTCACATTTGCCCAACCATGAGTCGCGACCATGCCGTCTTTAGCATCGATACCTACAATGATATGACCCGGAAATTCGCGGCAAGCTTCTGCGACAAACTCCGGATCTTCGACCGCTTTTGTACCAATGATGATATAAGTCAAACCAGCCGTAATATATTGCTCAATGGTGTTCATATTGCGCACACCGCCGCCCAACTGAATAGGCAGATTCGGGTAAGCTTTAGTAATATCATTCACCACTTGTCTATGAACGGGTACGCCGTCAAATGCCCCATTCAAATCAACCAAATGCAGTCGACGTGCACCTTCCTCTACCCAGCGTGCTGCCATGGCCACTGGATCATTAGAAAAAACCGTATCATCCTCCATACGGCCTTGTTTTAAGCGGACACATTTACCATCTTTTAAATCAATAGCTGGGATAATGACAGGCACAGCACACATATAGCATTCCTTATAAAGCACAACAATAAATATATTTAGAAAAGTAAATTCAAAAATCAGAGTGTATTGAACGTTCAACACCCTCTAAACACGCATAAAAACATCAGTCAAAAGTGACTTAATATATAGACGAATCAAAAGCTATCCATGATAGATCCAAAATCCGCTTCGATAGATAGCAATGACAATAAAAAAACGGTCAATCATAACCATAAGTTTCAATACATTGAATCACTGGCAACATTAGATAAATTCAATTACTGACTGGCAATTTTAGGTCAATTTAGCGTATAATCCTAGGTAAATTTTTATTTGTTTCTATGTGATAGTAACCATGCGCTGCGCTTTTTATTGAGTCATTTATGGCTTAGTGTTGCATAGCGGTCAGGATGAGTCGAGCAGCAGCTAAGTGCATCTTTTTGATGTTGGCTGACATATTGCTAAGAAGGGTTATATTGGAAATTTCAACTGGTGGCCTCTAAACAGTCTACTCTACAGCACTAAACTCTAATGACGCCTCTTTCTTTTTTATAGTCTCTATCGTATCTCTATCACTAGCTAACTATTTTAGAACAGTCATTACTAGCTGTATAGCCGCTTATTGATGTGAGTGAAATCCACTTAATAATGGCTTCGCTAGTTTGTCTATCAACCAGTTTATCATCTATTTCGATAGATCATCTTTTGGCTATATTCTTATCTAATTGCGTATCTATTAACAAGATACCAAACCGATAAGGGTGGTCAATTGCGCTGGTGTTACAAGCTTTAATTTTCAATGAAACGTATGATAGAGCTATTGTCTACACAATCATTTTCGCTAAAGGCTTGAACGATTGCGTTTGATTTGATGGTTTTAACATACACCTTGGTAGCCAGTCGCCACTTTGGTCATTCGAATAAGACATTAACGTGTTGTTAAGGAGTC
This sequence comes from Psychrobacter sp. UBA6739, assembly GCF_002453835.1. Taxonomy (NCBI): domain Bacteria; kingdom Pseudomonadati; phylum Pseudomonadota; class Gammaproteobacteria; order Moraxellales; family Moraxellaceae; genus Psychrobacter; species Psychrobacter sp. UBA6739. Next base: position 15,716 of record NZ_DKHR01000046.1, on the reverse strand, counting down.
TAAGGTCAGCGTTAATACTCTTACTAGTAGTTATGATCATGCGTTATTTTTAGAGATCCTTTGTCACTATCCTACTATAGGAAGAGAGACGTGGGGGCTTTATTGAATGACGCAGATGTTCATGCTACCGATATACCAAACAGGACGTCTGGTATCGTTTTAGACTATGGACTAAGTTTTCGCTTATGATTACCATCAAAAAAGGTTTGGATTTGCCCATCACCGGTGAATCATCCCGCGAGATATCTGAGCACCAACCGACACATGTCGCCGTTATTGGCTATGATTATGTGGGCATGAAGCCCACGATGAATGTCAAAGAAGGTGATATCGTAGCAAAGGGTCAGCCCGTTTTTGAAGACAAAAAACGAGTTGGCGTTATCTATACTGCCCCTGCTGCTGGTAAAGTCGTCGCGATTAAACGCGGTGAACGTCGTGTGTTTGAGAGCCTTGTGATTGCGGTCGACCCAAACGGTGAAGAAGTAGACTTCGAGCGCTATGACTCCCAGCAACTTGCTGACCTAGACGCTGAAGTTGTTGAAACCCAACTGCTTGCCTCTGGTGAATGGACCGCGTTTCGCACGCGCCCTTATAGCCGTGCGCCAGAAATCGGTGCCCGTCCTCATGCTATTTTTGTCACCGCTATGGATACCAATCCATTAGCATTTGACCCAATGCTGCTGATTAGCGATCAGTTGCAAGCGTTCAATGACGGACTTGCTGTCTTATCGACACTCAGCCCCAAAACCTTTGTTTGCCATCACGGTGATTCCCAGTTGACGCCAGTTGCCAAAACGGCGGCTAATAATGTCACTGAGTATCATAGCTTTGCTGGTAAGCATCCTGCTGGTCTGGCTGGCACGCACATTCACTTTTTGCATCCAATCATGCGCGGCGTGACCGTATGGACGATTGGCTACCAAGACGTGATTGCGATTGGTAAGCTATTCACTAGCGGTCGCTTGTATACGCGCCGTATCATTAGTTTGGCAGGTCCTGCGGTCACCAAGCCACGTTTGGTGGCTACTGAGCGCGGTGCTGATATCGCTGCTCTGACCAAAGGACAGCTGGCGGCTGGCGAAAACCGTATTATTTCTGGTTCGGTATTGTCAGGTCGTAAAGTGTTTGGCAATACGGCTTATCTTGGTCGTTTTCATAACCAAATCAGTGTGCTGCCTGAAGGGCGTGAACGTCCAGCGTTCCATTTCCTAAGTGTCGGCACCAACCGTTTCTCTAAGCTGCCTATTTATATTTCTAAGTTTTTTGGTAATAAGAAATATAACTTTACGACCACGAGTAATGGTTCACCTCGAGCGATGGTACCTATCGGGGTTTATGAAGAGGTCATGCCACAAGATTATCTGCCTACACAGTTACTACGTGCATTAATTGTCGAAGACATGATTAGCGCCGTAGATTTGGGCGTGCTCGAATTGGACGAAGAAGATTTAGCATTATGCACCTTCGTATCTCCTGGCAAATATGAATTCGGTGATATTTTGCGTGATAACTTGACGCGCATTGAGCTGGAGGGCTAACCACGATGAAATTTTTACACAATATGTTCGATCGTATGGAGCCGTCTTTCACCAAGGGTGGCAAACACGAAAAATACTATGCTATCTTTGAGATGTTTGATACGTTTTTGCGTCAACCAAGCTCAACCACATACTCAGCATCACACGTACGCGACGGTATCGACCTAAAGCGTATTATGATTACCGTATGGTTATGTACTTTCCCAGCCATGTTTTGGGGTATGTACAACATCGGTCATCAAGCATTGACTGCTATCGCAACCCTTGGTTTGCAGCCTGAAGGCTGGCGTACCGTTATCACCAGTATGGCAGGCTATAACCCAGACAGTATCTGGGCAAGCTTTGTTTACGGGGCGATGCAATTTTTACCGATTTATATCGTCACCTTTGCGGTCGGTATTCTCTGTGAGATTATCTTTGCTGTAGTGCGCGGCCATGAAGTCAACGAAGGTTTCTTTGTGACCTCAGTGCTGTTTGCGCTTTGTTTACCACCAGATATCCCTTTATGGCAAGTTGCCCTCGGTATTATCTTTGGTGTCGTAGTCGCAAAAGAAGTGTTCGGTGGTACGGGTAAAAACTTCCTAAACCCTGCCCTATCGGGTCGCGCATTCTTATACTTTGCTTACCCTGCTTATATGTCTGGTGACTCAGTATGGACGGCGGTCGATGGTTTCTCTGGTGCGACGCCACTTGGTCTTGCCGCGTTAGGCGTAGTTCCTCAGGACTTCGTCGACGTCTATGGTAATGCCATCACTTGGGGTGATGCGTTTTTAGGTAATATGCAAGGCAGTATCGGTGAAGTATCAACACTGGCTATCCTAATGGGTGCCGTTGTTCTACTTTGGACGCGTATTGCTTCATGGCGTATTATGGCAGGTTGTGTAGTAGGTCTGATTGCTACTTCTCTTGTCTTTAATATGATTGGTTCTGAAGACAATATGATGATGAACCTGCCGTTTTATTGGCATTTAGTGATCGGCGGCTTCGCCTTTGGTGCCGTATTTATGGCAACCGATCCTGTATCAGCTGCGCATACCAATAAAGGCCGCTGGGCTTATGGTATCTTGATTGGTTTTATGACGGTATTGATTCGCGTCGTGAATCCAGCTTTCCCAGAAGGCATCATGCTGGCCATTTTATTCGCCAACTTATTTGCTCCATTGTTTGATTACTTTGTGACCCAAGCAAACATCAAACGCCAAACAGCTCGGAGGGTTCGTTATGTCCAAGCCCAAAAGTAATAATGCGAAAACCATCAGTGTGGCATTGACGCTATGCTTGGTGTGTTCCGTCTTAGTTTCAGCAGTAGCGGTTGGTCTAAAACCTGCTCAAATTGAAAACGCACGCTTAGACCGTAACAAAAACATCTTGGTCGCCGCTGGCATGTACGATGCCGAGTCTGATACAGCAGATGATGTTGCTGAACGTTTTAAAGATTTCGATGTCGAAATTATTGACTTAAGTAAAGGCAGCTACGTTGATGATGAAGCGCTAAAAGCCGCTGGCATCCCTGATCGTAATGCTTATGACGCAAGCCAAGCGACTAAGAATAAAGCACTGAGTGAAGATTTAGGCAACAATGACCCTGCTGGTATTGGTCGTAAACCCAAATATGCCAAAGTCTATGTTAAAAAAGATGACGCAGGCAAACCTGAAATGGTTGTTTTGCCGATTCAAGGCTATGGACTATGGGGCACTATCTATGGTTTCTTAACCCTTGAAAGCGATATGAATACCATCAAAGGTATCAGCTTTTATGAGCATAAAGAAACCCCAGGTCTGGGTGCTCGTATCGAAGAGCCAGAGTGGCGTGCGAAGTGGAGCGGTATCCACTCATATGACGAAAACGGTAATGTTGCCACGGGTGTGACCAAAGCGGGTACACCGAAAGAGAACTGGGTCGATGGTATCAGTGGTGCAACCTTGACCGGTCGCGGTGTCAGTAACATGATTCAGTTTTGGTTGGGTGAGCAAGGTTATAAGCCTTATTTAGATACGCTACGTAAAGAGAGTGGTCAAGCAATTGATAATGCGGCAGATACACAAGCTACGCAATCAACGCTGAGCGCTCAACCTGAAACCGAACTGGCAGCCAAACGACCAGTAGCAAACGGCAAGGAGGCATAACATGGCTGACACTAAAAGTATTTTAACCTCGCCTATTTTTGATAATAACCCCATTGCCCTACAGATTCTTGGTATCTGTTCGGCGCTGGCTGTCACCACAAGCATGGCCAATGCCATGGTAATGTGTGTGGCGTTGACCTTGGTCACGGCGTTTTCAAGCTTCTTTATCTCGATCATTCGTAAGCAAATTCCTTCAAGCATTCGTATTATCGTACAGATGACTATTATTGCTTCCTTGGTTATCTTGGTGGATCAGGTGCTAAAAGCTGTCGCTTATGATGTGAGTAAAGGCTTGTCGGTCTTCGTTGGTTTGATTATCACCAACTGTATCGTGATGGGTCGTGCCGAAGCATTTGCCATGAGCAATCCACCAGTGCCAAGCTTTTTAGATGGTATTGGTAATGGTCTTGGCTATTCTGCGGTTTTGCTGTTTGTTGCGACTATCCGTGAGCTACTTGGCTCAGGTACGTGGTTTGGTATCACCATCCTACAGCCTGTCACTGATGGCGGTTGGTATATTCCAAACGGTCTATTACTGTTGCCACCGTCAGCATTCTTTATTATTGGTTTGTTCATTGCCATTATCCGTATCTGGAAACCTGAGCAGGTTGAAGATGCTGAATTTGTAATGAAGCCGCAGTCTAAAGGCATGGCACATGGAGGCGGTCACTAATGGGACATTATGTTAGTTTATTTATAACCTCAGTCTTTATTGAGAATATGGCGCTGGCCTATTTCTTAGGTATGTGTACTTTCTTGGCCGTATCAAAGAAGGTTTCAACCGCTATTGGTCTGGGTGTTGCCGTGGTCGTCGTGATGGCGATTACCGTACCGCTAAACAACTTACTCTTTCAGTTCATTCTAAAAGATGGTGCGCTGGCATGGGCAGGTTTCCCTGATATCGACTTAAGCTTTTTGGGCTTGCTCAGTTATATCGGCTTGATTGCTGCGACCGTACAGATTCTAGAGATGTTCCTCGATAAGTTCGTCCCTAGTCTGTATAACGCCCTTGGGGTGTTCTTGCCACTTATCACTGTAAACTGTGCCATCTTAGGTGGTGTACTGTTTATGGTTGAGCGTGACTATAATTTCGGCGAATCTGTCGTGTATGGTGTGGGCGCAGGCTTCGGTTGGGCATTGGCGATTACCGCATTGGCCGGTATCCGTGAAAAGTTAAAATACTCAGACATTCCAGCACCGCTGCGTGGTCTTGGTATTACCTTTATCACAGTTGGTCTGATGTCACTTGGCTTTATGTCTTTCGGCGGTATGTCAATTTAGACCGCTAAGCTTAACAGCCTATTTAGCGATTTGACCTATTTAATTCATTTATTCGGTAGGGGTTCAGGAAACACGTAATGACGTCTTTTCGCACCCCTACTCCATAGATTAAGGATACCTACCATGGATTACGCTACGGCGATTGGTGGCGTTGCTATGTTTACCTTGATCATCATGGGCCTCGTTGCCATTATTTTGGCGGCGCGCTCAAGACTGGTCAGTTCAGGCGATGTTACCATCCATATCAATGATAATCCCGATAATGACGTCGTGACCCCAGCAGGCGGTAAATTACTACAAACCCTTGCAAGCGAAGGTATTTTCTTATCTTCAGCCTGTGGTGGCGGTGGTACTTGTGCGCAGTGTCGTTGCCGCGTTATTGAAGGGGGCGGCTCTATCTTGCCCACCGAAGAAGGCTATTTTACTCAAGGCGAAATTCGCAATCACATGCGTTTGGCTTGTCAGGTAGCGGTTAAGCAAGACATGAAAATCGAGATTGACCCTGAGTTTTTTGATGTACAAAAGTGGGAATGTGAAGTTCTCTCTAATGATAACGTTGCTACCTTTATTAAAGAGCTGGTCCTTAAAATTCCAGATGGCGAAGAAGTGAACTTCCGTGCTGGTGGTTATGTACAGTTAGAGGCGCCACCGCATGAAGTGCATTATAAAGACTTTATCATTGACGAAGAATACCGCGAAGACTGGGAAAAATTTGGTATTTTCAACTATGTCTCAAAAGTTGATGAGCCAGTTATTCGTGCTTACTCGATGGCCAACTACCCTGAAGAAAAAGGCCTTATTAAGTTTAATATTCGTATCGCTAGTCCACCGCCACGCGGTCCTGACGGTATTCCACCAGGCAAAATGTCATCATGGGTATTTAGCCTAGTACCTGGCGATAAAGTAACGGTTTCGGGTCCTTATGGTGAATTCTTTGCCAAAGAGACTGACGCTGAAATGATTTTCGTTGGTGGTGGTGCTGGTATGGCACCGATGCGCTCGCACATCTTCGATCAGCTTAAACGCTTACATACTAAGCGTAAAATCAGCTTTTGGTATGGTGCACGCTCTATTCGTGAGATGTTCTATGTTGAAGATTATGATCAACTCGCAGAAGAGTTCGATAACTTTGAGTGGCATGTGGCTTTGTCTGATCCATTACCAGAAGACAATTGGGAAGGTCCAACCGGCTTTATCCATAATGTACTACTTGAAAACTATCTGAAAAACCATCCAAACCCAGAAGACTGTGAATACTACATGTGTGGGCCACCGATGATGAATGCAGCGGTCATCGACATGCTACACAGCTTGGGCGTGGAAGATGAAAACATCATGCTTGATGACTTCGGCGGTTAAGTGAGTAACTAAGCAAGTGGCTACGTAAAAAAGTATTCTAAAGTAATAAATAAAAAAGAGTCTCAATTGAGGCTCTTTTTTTGGCTTTGACTAAATGTAACCCTTGCATAATAAGCCTACAAATCTAAATGGCAGACCGCCTGGCCTCTACTATATGATTAATTATTTATTGCCTTAAGAAAGGATTCTTATGAAAACCAACATTAAAGATTTGACCATTTGGATTACTGGTGCTTCTAGTGGTATCGGCGCAGCATTATCTATCGCCTTTGCCAAACGTGGTGCCACCATTATTTTAAGTGGGCGTGATGAGGCAAAATTAGTAGCAGTCAAAAACCGCTGTAAAAATAGCAAAAATCATTTCATCATCCCTTTTGATATCACCGATGCTAAACAAGCAAAAGACGCGTATAAGACAGCTAAAGCTCAAGCCGGACAAATTGATTGGCTTATTAATAATGCTGGCATCAGTCAACGCTCGCTTATTATGGAAACCACTGAAGAAGTTGAGCGCCAAATTATGGAGATAGATTACTTTGCGCAGACACGTATTACCAGACTGGTATTGCCAGATATGGTCACACAAGGGGGCGGCAAAATTGTCATGGTATCCAGTGTGGCAGGTTTATTAGGCACGCAATATCGCGGCGCTTATGGAGCAGCCAAAGCCGCACTTCATATGTGGGCAAACAGTCTGCGTGCAGAACTGCATGAACAAGGCATAGAGGTGACGACGATATTCCCAGGATTTATTCAAACCAGTATTTCTATTAACGCCTTGACTGGTGATGGTAGCGCGCAAGGAACGATGGACGAGGCGACTAATAAAGGATTAACCGCAGCTACCTTTGCCAAACAAGTCATAAAAGCCCTGATTAAGGGTGAAGAATATATCATCGTGGCAGGTAATAAAGAAAAGCTGGCGACCACGGTCAATCGCCTATCGCCGCCAAAACTATATAAGCTCATCCGTGAATCAAAAGTAAAATAAATCTAGTCGTTTAAGCCACTAGGTCTTAAGTCGATGATTGGCGTTATGGGTGACAAGGGGTGTAAAATGGGCAACGCTAATAGAACGTGCCACTCACCTTTTGCCATAAAAGCCATTATGATTAACATGAGAAAACCAATAATGCAAAAATTATCCCCACTCTCATTGTCTAGAAAATCGATGAAAACTACCTTATTGCCCGTTATGGCTATCAGTGCTGTATTCAGTCTTAGTGCTTGCCAGCAAACACCAGATTATGATTATCTCAGCGGTGAGACCATGGGAACGAGCTACCATATCAGTTATCAGCTACCTGCGGATGCAGATGAAGCGGCCATCCAAGCGTCGATTGATAAGCGCTTGCAGCAAATCAATGACAGTATGTCTACCTATCAAGCAGACTCTACTATCTCTCAGTTCAACCAGTTAGGTAAAGACATCCCCCTCACTATCGATGCAGATTTTGCTCACGTGCTTGATGTGTCACGAATCGTCTATCAGCAATCTGGTGGCGCCTTTGATCCTACCGTCATGCCATTGGTAGAGACTTGGGGCTTTGGTAGCACCATGACCGTTGAGCGCTTGCAAAGTCCGCCAACAGCACTTGAGATTGCTCAAGCAAAAGCCTTGGTAGATTTTGAGAGCATTATACAAAAAGAGCAGAGCATTTATAAAACCAAAGACGGCGTCGGGCTTGATTTCTCAGCAGTTGCTAAAGGTTATGGCGTCGATGTGATTGCCGATGTGCTCAGAGATGACTATCAAATTCGCAACTACATGGTAGAGATAGGGGGTGAAATTGCAACCTCTGGGGTCAATAACCAACAGCAGCCGTGGCAAATTGCGATTGATGCGCCTATTGAGGACAGTACGGTCAGCGAGCGTCAGACAATATCAGCGATTCGTCAACCCATCAATACCGATAATCAGATGTATTTGGCAACTTCTGGCAACTATCGTAATTCCGTCATATTCGACGGTCAGCGCTACAGTCATACGATTGACCCAACCACTGGCAAGCCTATCGCGGGCGGCGCACCATCGGTAACCGTTGCAGCAGACTCAGTCGCACTGGCAGATGCGTGGGCAACCGCCCTCACTGCGATGCCTTATAAAAAAGCCCTTGCAACAGCCAAAGCACAAGATATAGCTGCCTTGTTTGTTGTTTTAGCTGATGAGGCAAAGGCGACGGGTTCTGATAAGAATACTGACCAGTGGCAAGTGGTACAAACACCAGCGATGCAAGCATTACGCGCTGACAAACAGCCTTAGAACTTAGTCATAATAGAACTTAGTCGCAATACTGTAAACGGCTCGATAACCATCAACGAGCCATACAAAAATTTGCTATACTGGTTTTGCTATACTATCAAGGTATTACCCTAGTAAATAGCCACACTATTTTTAAAAATCGAGGTTTCCTCTATGCTTAGTCAATTGCTTCCCATGCTTGCCATTACCTTTACCGTATTCGTCCTGTTCTTTATCTTTATGGGTATCGGTTATATGGTCAAAAAGAAGCCGCTTAGAGGATCTTGTGGCGGCGTTGCTAAACTAATGGGTGATGAAAATTGCTCGTTTTGTGGAAATGATCCCAATAAGTGTGATTCAATCGTGGCAGAACAGCAAGAAAACGCCCTTAAAGCCGCTCAGCTAGGCAAACCTGTATAAACTAAATTTTATAAATACCGCGTTTGTTACCATACGCTGGTAGTATTTACCTAACATCTGTTCTTATAATAGCGTCTAGTCCTTTGAAAGGGACTGGCGCTATTTTTGGTTGTGCCAGCCGCGACGTATCTAGTTAGCATCGCTTTAAGATATCTTGGATATAAATACGGCACGTGCAAGGCCTGTTAATAATAGTAGACTAAATAAATCTAATACCGTATCTAGTTGATATGCGATTGAAGATAAGCGCGCTTTCAAAATGGTTACTCATATATCTTGTATTCTGCAAGTAATCTCTAGTTCTAATTTACGATTCTAATTAATGATTTTAGTCACCGTCTAGGTGCGTTTTCTTTGGTGTTATTTACAAGCGACGATGCTTCGGCGCTGTTTAATGACGTGTCCTTTTTCTTATTCTAATAGTCGTGCTGCTATGTCTACCTCTACTGATTTGCCACCTGATGTGCCATTACAGTCTCATTCAGATACGCCGTCACCGTTTGAGCTGCCCTCCTCACGCTTCACTTTTTGGCTCATTTTATGTGCCATGATTTTGCTCGCCACCAATATGCGTGCGCCTATTGTTGCTCTCGGCTCTATTGCCCCTGTCGTACAAGATGCTCTCAATATCTCTGAGACGCAGATTGGTTGGCTAGGAGCAGTGCCCATGCTGACTTTTGCGGTGGGCGCACTGATCGCGCCAGCCATTGGTAAGCGTTTTGGGCTTGAGAATACACTCATTGCGATGATTGCATTATTAACCACTGGTATGATGATTCGTACCGTTATTCCCACTTGGTCTGGGTTTTTGATTGGTACGTTATTGTTGACGTTGGCTATCGGTTTTGCGAACACCTTAGCTGCCCCTGTTATTAAACAGCGTACGCCCCAGCATATTCCACTCATAACAGGGCTATTTAGTCTAACGATGACGGTAACGGCAGGCATCGTCGCCGGAGTCGTACTGCCATTATCTGAGCAAGTGGGCTGGCAATGGGCACTGGGTGGGTGGTCGCTATTGGGCATTTTTGCGATCGTTATTTGGATATTTTTGCGGTTGCGTCTGGGTTCGTCTAGTCATCAAGCAATTGTGCCACCTACCTCTGGAGCGTCTGACATCTCCATGTGGCGTACGCCTTTTGCTTGGCAAATTGCGGTATTTATGGGGCTGCAATCATTATTATTTTACACCGTTGCCAGTTTCTTACCTTCTATTTGGGTCAGCAAAGGGCTATCTGCAGTGCAAGCAGGACAAATGGCTTCAGTGTTTCAGTTTATGGCACCTGTCTCTATTTTGAGCCTGACGTGGCTGATCAATCGCGGCCGCCCTATTCAGGCGCTGGCGGTGTTTGCAGCGGTGCTGAATGTTATTGGTATTTTAGGAATCAATTATTTATCTACCGACCTCGCGTGGTTGTGGTCAGGTCTGATGGGCATTGGCTGCTCCGCTATTTTTACCTTGAGCATGATGCTGTTCTCCTTACGTACTTATACGACCAACCAATCTAGTGAGCTGTCTGGTATGGCGCAATTCGTCGGTTATTTGATTGCCTTTTTTGGTCCCTTAGGGACAGGTTGGCTACATGAAGCGACTGGCAGCTGGGATTTACCCCTATTCATTATGCTCATTTTGATGGTTATCAACGTCGTCATTGCTTGGGTAGTGAGTCGTCCAGTGATGGTCGATGGCAAAAAGCTTTAATATCAAAAACTACAGTAACCTTAGGATAATATTGGTGTCTGTCTTATTTTGCTACACTGGTTTGATTGCTTATAGGACAGAATAATCATGATGAATTTATCCATTCGTTTCGCTCGACACTTACCAACATTGGCTATTTTAACAGCCGTAATGGCGCTCGGTGGTTGCCAAAAACCATCTGAACCTAGCACCGATAATGGCATGCAAAACAGTACTCAAACTGCCGAACCTCAAACGACAAAATCTGAGCAACCGGCAACATCCACTGCACAGCAAGTGCCATTAACGATCTTGGCATTGGGCGACTCCCTGACAGAAGGTCTTGGGGTGGATAAAGATGACAACTATCCTGCTCAGTTAGAAGATCGTCTGCAAGCAATGGGTTACGACAATGCCAAAGTTATCAATTCAGGATTGAGCGGTGAAACCAGCACGGGATTGGTCAATCGCTTAGACTGGGTGTTGCAAACTAAGCCTGATGTGACGATTTTGACTATCGGTGCTAACGATGCCATACGCGGTATCGATGTGGCGACAGTTGAAGCCAATATTCGTACCGCGGTCAAACATCTAAAGGATAATGGCAGTATCGTCATTTTGGGCGGCATGCAAATCTATGACAACCTTGGCTCTGAGTATGTGAAGTCATTTGCAGCGATATATCCTCGCGTCGCCAAAGACATGAACGTGACGCTGATTCCTTTCTTCTTGGATGGTGTGGGCGGTGATCCTGCGCTCAATCAAGCCGATGCCATTCATCCGACTAAAGAAGGCTACGCAATTATCGTTAATGACAATATCTTGCCTATCCTAGCGCCTAAACTAGAAGCGCTAAAAATAGCCGATGCAGACAACGCAACTGAAAATGCTCAAGATGAAACGACAAAAAATACGATAAATGAGACTACTTAACGAGACACTGTAATGACATCATCACCTTCGATTGCCGCTTCAACGCCACAAGCAGATTATAAAAAAGAAGTCCTACTCACCGCCTCACAATTAAACAAGACCGTGCAAGTCGGCGAGCAAACCCTATCAATCATTAAAGATGTAGATATCTATGTCAATGCTGGCGAGTTTGTGGTCATTATGGGCAAATCAGGCTCAGGTAAATCCACCTTACTAGGATTACTGGCGGCGCTAGATTATCCAGACAGCGGTACGGTGTCGCTAGCAGGTCAAATGCTCAGTAGTCTTGACGAAGATGCTTTGGCGGTGATTCGTCAACGTGATATGGGCTTTGTCTTTCAGTCGTTTCACCTACTGCCAACCTTGACAGTAGCCGAGAACATCGCCTTTCCACTTGATATTGCCAGACGTCCAAACCCAGCACGAGTAGACGAGCTTATTGACGCCGTTGATTTGGGTCATCGACGTCATAGCTTGCCCAATCAGTTGTCAGGTGGTGAACAACAGCGCACAGCGGTGGCACGAGCGCTAGTATCGCATCCAAAAATCGTATTCGCTGATGAACCAACGGGCAACCTCGATGAGCAAAATGCAGATCAAGTCATGCAGTTGCTATTGGACTTACGCCAACAGGTTGGTTCAGCACTGGTGGTCGTGACCCATGACCCTGCACTTGCCGAGATGGCAGATCGCGTCATCACCATGCATGATGGTCGAATTGTACCTACATGAATAACTGGATTGTATCTTAATGAATCGTAAGCCCACAGACAATAAACCACCAGCTGATACAAAAAAGACTGATACCAGTATGCATCAAGCGTCCAGTTATCCTAGCGGCATTCTCAATCAACTATTTACCCGTACCTTAGGTTTTCAAACACTCGGCTCTCAAGCACTCAGCCGTAGTTGGTGGCAGCGCTGGATATATCCGGTATTGTTTCTGCTGACATTAACCTTATCGCTTGCAACTTACCTAACCCTCGATTCTGTGCAGCAGTCTGTCGATCGCTATATCAATGACAATCAGCGCGCCCTCGTTGGTGGGGATTTGATTCTAAACAGCAAGCAAGACTGGCCAAGTGAAGTATTGACGCAGGTAGAAACCATCCCCGATACGCAGACGGTGTATGACTATCAGTTTAGCGCCATGCTGGTCAATGATGAGCAAACTTTGCTTGCCAGCATTAAAGCGGTCTCGCCGTCGTATCCCTTATACGGCACAGCGGAGCTTGCCTCAGGACAGCCGCTGTGGGAGCAGCTAACCTCTGACAGTGTCATCGTCGCGCCAGAAGTGCTCAGTAGTCTACAGGCCAATGTCGGCGACCGCATTACCATTGGTGATGCGCAGTTCACAATAAGTGATGTACTGACCAAAGAACCTGATCGCCCGCTGACCACCTTTGGGTTTGGTGGGCGTGTCTTAATGCATCAAGACTCACTCGCAGCGACCAATCTGTTGGGTCAACGTAGCCGCATAAACTATCGTATTGAGATGGCAGGCGATCCCGAACTGATAACGACGCAGCGTGATGCGCTCACAGACATCCTGACCAACTATCCTGATATCGAGCTCTCTGACGCAGAGTCCGCAGACACTTCGGTCTCGCGTATCTCTGATAATGTACTGATGTTTTTAAAGTTACTGGTCATCGCAGTGTTGCTACTTTCTGCGGTCACCATGTACGGCGTCATTAGTGCGTTTGTCACCAAGCAGCAGTCTAGTAACGCGATTCGTTTGGCGTTAGGTGAACCGCTTGGCTCACTCAAGCGCAGCTACTATCAACTGCTTATCGTCACCACTGCCATTGCTTGTGTCGCCGCGATTATACTGAGTCTAGGTTTGCTTAAAATTGGTCAGCCGTATCTGGTGGCTATCTTGCCTGCCGATGTTGGGCTGTCCATCAATCCAATCAGTGCAATTAAGACTATTGTGATTGCCTTGGTTCTAACGTTGCTGATTGCGCAGCGTGGTTTGAGCGCGCTTAGCACGACTAAACCCGCTACCCTACTCAACCAAGGGGCAAGCACGCAAATACAAAATTTTCCTTGGTATCGACGCGTGCCGCTACTGTGGTATGGCTTGGTGCTGGCAGGGTTGTATGCCTTCTTTGCTTATGAAGTAGGTTCGCTGTCATTAGGGGCGCAGCTATTGGGCGGCTTGATTGGCTTTGTGGCGATATTTTGGCTATTGGCGCGTGGGTGGCTGTGGCTACTTAACAAGTTGGCGAGCAATACCAAGGTCAGTTGGATGCAGCGCATTGCTATTCATAACCTTGCGCGTAAAGGCAATCAATCAGCGTTGTTCTTTGTCACTTTATCGTTATCGGTGGCAGTACTGACGCTTATCACCACGCTCAATCACAGTATCAATGCGCAGTTTATCAATGCCTATCCTGAAGATGCGCCTAACTTATTTCTGCTGGATGTGCAGAGCGATCAACATGACGATATCAATGCGATCATTGAGGCGCCCGTCACCTATTATCCGGTCATTCGTGCCCGTGTGGAGACGGCCAATGATGTCCTAGCAAAAGATATCGAGCCTGAGGATGGGTTTGATGATCCTACACGTGTGTTTAATTTGAGCTACGCAGATACGGTCATGGAGACCGAATACATCACTGAATCACTCATGGATGACGCACTATACACTCCTATTGATTCAGCTAATGACCAAGTCAAACCCTTGTCTATTTTAGATACTGCCGCCAGTATGCTCAATGTCGGCATGGGTGATCAGGTACGATTTAATATTCAAGGTATCGAAATCATCGGGCAGATTACCAGTATTCGCACGCGCTATGAGCGTGGCCCAAGCCCGTATTTCTATTTCTTGTTTGAGCCGTCTGTCCTGTCCGCTGCGCCGCAGATTCAGTTTGCCACTGCCCACGTATCAGAAGATGCGATTCCAGAGCTACAAGGCAAACTGGTACGCCAATTCCCTGCTGTCACTACGATTGATGGCACTGCCATTGCCAAGCAAATCCAAGAACTGGTGGTACAAATGAGCCGCTTGGTCTATGTGTTCACCTTACTTGCCCTACTCACTGGCGTCATGGTGCTGATCAGCTCGCTACTGTCTACTTCGCAAGACCGTATGAAAGACAGCGCGTCATTTAGACTGCTCGGTATGCAAAAGCGCGATCTGTATATGCTCAATATATTAGAGTTGGGTGTACTTGGTATTAGCGCGGCGACCTTTGCCGTGATTATCGCCACTGGTGGTGCTTGGCTTGCCGTTACTCAATGGTTTAATTTACAGTTTAGTATGCCGTGGGCAAACTTAGGACTCGGCGGTATTGCGTTAGTGGCATTGCTGTTTGCTATTGCCATTATTTATGTGAGATTGGTGATTGGACGCGGGATTATGGCAAGGGTAAGGGCTATGATTTAGATTTGAAATTGATACTACTTTTGCTGCTATCTTGGCTGACACAGGGGCAGTCGACAAGGTTAGGGACGGTCTCTCCTGACTCAACGATACCTTCTTTACTAAGCGCCTGCAGCCCTGTGTCGTGCACCAAATATATCCACAAAAATCAAGGCTAGAGTTGACACCATACAGCTATAGAAACTAACCGTAATTTAAAATCTCAATTAAAGACTAATTTCTACAAAGATACCGTTATTACAGATTTATATTTCTTTCTTCCTTTCAGCTTATCGCTTTTTTCACTTAATATTTTGAAAGTATGATTAGCGATGCTTGCTGATAGGTCTTGAGTACCAACCTTTATCCCTTCAGCCTTTATTTCTTTAGCAGTAGCAAACTTATATTTATCTGAATCTTGCTCTATAAGACGTTTGAACAAACTCTCTTGATATGGAGTTAACCTTACTTCTACAATATCTGCTAATAATATTTCGAAAGGATGGAAAACAGTTTCGACAATACTAGTCATATGCCTTCCACAGTATTTATAGCTCAGATTACCGAAGCCTTGTTCATCTAATATTCCAGATGAAAAAATCTCTTCCTTGAACTCTCTAGATAAGTCACTAATATTTTCTCTATTAGGAGTTTTATCAAACCTTCTAACAAATTCTTTCAAGTTTTTATTTTTTATAAATAACCTATAATCTTTTTTTGTAATTTCATCTACAACAATATATAGTCAGTCTTTTATAAATA
>NZ_DKHR01000045.1:0-28467 GCF_002453835.1 Psychrobacter sp. UBA6739 | reverse complement strand
TTATGATTATGTTTGATGACCGTATCAGTAAGCATTTAATCTAAATGGCAGTTACACAGAATCTGGGATGGTCTCGACTAAACTATAGTATCTGAAGTATTAGTAACATCACCGTCAAGACAATTCCAATTCCAAAGCAAACTTTCATTCCCAGTGGCATATGCTTGAACGGTATTTGAGTCGTGCCATACAGGTGAAGCGTTTCAGCTTTGCTGATAGGATATAACGCTAAGCCTATTCCTAACATAAACATAAAAGGTAATATCACATATATTCGTGGCACCAATTGCGCATTGCCAGTGAATATATAGAATAAGGTAGCCGCTGATATCAACGCTATACCCATCCCTGCTAATCGCGCCATACTTCTAGATTTAGCAAATTGATCTGTTTGTTCGTTCATGACATATGTACGCTATTATTAAGTTATAGACAAGGCGTTTGTGCATTATGGCTTTGAAAGCGCGTAACGTTTTGATTCACCCTATGAACAACGATTATATAATTCAGTTACACAAAAGTCGATTAAAATAAATAAACTCAATTCTTCCCTGCAATCAATCCATAAAGCCAACTACCTATTTTATAAAATCCGACAACAATCAAAATAAGTACCACCGCTGCCAGCACATAGGCCAACCAAACAGGCACATTACTCAGCCAGCCAATCGTAAATGCCAAACCCATGTACGTCTCAACCGGCCAATTAACGATAGGTGTCGGCGAGCCAGCGTTAAACATGGTCATAAAGGCAATTATGCCAAGCACAGCAGTAATCAGTCCAGCGCGTTTACGATTATTCATCTTTTGCCTCTTTTAATTCGAACCATTTAATTAACATTCGATTATTTTTATTTTATCGGTACTCTTTGCATCTTATAAAAACCACGTTGTAAACTCATGGCTTAAGGGTAAAGCAGCTCTCATCATAGCATGATTATTTACGCTTATTATCTTACTCAAATTCAGCAGTAAATCTCATATTTTTAATTTTATACATTCTTCAGCCATTCATCAGCGCCACTTTTAACAATATTATGAAGAACGAACTTCTTTCTTGCCCTTTAAATTCTTAACAATCATAGCCATAATAGTTTCACAACTGGCTCGATACCTTATATTCAGCACTTAGTATTTAGCCCTTAGCTTCCATTATCTATCATTTAACTTTTTACTCATTTGCATCATTCTTATTTAGGAGAGATATTTTGACTCATTTATTATCGCCCCACAACATTGCTCGTAGCGCTCGTATATTACCAAAAGCACTATTAGCCGTGGCTGTTGGGCTAGCACTTGCCAGCTGTAGTAAGTCAGACAATACGGCGGCTGATGGTACAGCGGCGAGTGCTGAAACGCTCAATCTGTATAACTGGTCAGAGTATATGCCGCAAGAAATCCTTGACGGCTTTACTGAAGAGACAGGCATTCGGGTCAATTACACCACTTTCGACTCTAATGAAGCCATGTATGCCAAGCTTAAATTGCTCGATGACTCTAGCCAATATGACTTAGCCATCCCATCAACATATTATGTCGAAAAAATGGCCAAAGAAGGCTTGCTGCAAGAGCTCGATAAATCCAAATTGAGCAATTTTAAGAATCTTGATACGTCTTTTACCAATACCAAGGTTGATCCAGAGAACAAATACTCAATTCCTTATATGTGGGGCAGCACCGGTCTTGCCATTAATGGTGACAAGGTCGATCCTGCAACCGTAAATAGCTGGAACGATTTATGGCGTCCTGAGTATAAAGGGCAAGTGATGCTGATGAACGATATGCGCGAAGTGTTTGGCATGGCGCTATTGACCCTTGGGCATTCAGGTAATAGTAAAAATCCTGACGAAATCAAAGCCGCTTATGAGAAGCTCACGACCTTGATGCCAAATGTGAAGACCTTTAACTCGGATGCCTCGCGTATGCCTTATATGGAAGGCGAAACCACGGTTGGTATGAGTTGGAATGGCGAGGCAATTATCGCCAATAACGAAGGCTTGACCAGCTTGGTTTATAAATATCCAACTGAAGGCGCTATCTTGTGGATGGATAATTTTGTGATTCCGAAAAACGCCAAACAAGTCGATGCAGCCCACAAGTTTATTGACTACTTGCTGCGTCCTGAGAACTCTAAAATCGTCAGCGAAGAGATTGGTTATGCCTCGCCTAATATGGCTGCGCGTGAGATGATGCCAGAAGAGGTGAGAAACAATCCAACCATTTATCCGAGCAAAGAGGTATTAGCAAAAGCGGAATTCCAAGAAGATGTGGGCGATGAAGCATTGCAAGTCTATCAGCAGTATTGGGATAAGCTAAAAACTGGTCGTTAATCATTGTTTGTTGATAGCTATTTTAATAACTGTTACCGCAAAAAAAACGCTGACTTGGGAGAGTCAGCGTTTTTTATTTATTATTTATTTGCTGTTATTTAGCTTTTATAGTCGGTTCAATATAATTTGGATACAAGGAAGGCGAGCGAAAGTACTACCAATAGCAGACTAAGTGAACCTGACACCGTATCTGATTTATATAGGATTCACTATCTTTATAAGTGCAAATCGGTTTCACTACCTTTATGCTCGATACGGCGCTGCTCGCGGCGTTGATAGCGCAGACCGGAGGCGGCAAACCATTGCGGCTTAGTCGTTTGCAATAAATCACTAAGTCGCTGCAACTGTACTTGTAAGGTTTGGGTCAGCCAAAAATAGCCTTGCCATTCAAAGCCTAAGTTTTCTACGCTTGGATATTCTGATACGGCGATACGGGTAATAGGACGAAATACTTCATCATTTGGACTACGTAATACCGCCGCCATATGCTGCATCGCTTGCGTCAATTCGTGCTGATAATGGATAAGTAAAATATGATTTTCATCGTCAATCTCAATATTAGCCAAACGCGGTGCGGCACTTAACAGCAAATCAATGGTACCAATGATATTACGATGAGTACGCTGAATGGTTTCTAGTGTTTCCTTTTCAATACCCGATTCGCTAGCTGTCGCTGCGATATGCGGACGCACGGCAAGCAAACGCTTATTAATTTTTTGTAATGCTTTCACCAAGGATTTATTGACGGGTGTATCTGGTATAGAACTGTTCGATGGATAAATAATACTGGCCGAACTGGTCGCCTTACTATATTTAAACGGCTTGGGCACTAAGACATCCGCATCAATATGATTGCCAACCCCTGCATACAAATTGCTGCACGTCTCAAGATTACTGGCCAACAAAAACCGCCACATCAACGTCGATTTAAGCGGTAAAATTAACGTCGCGGCCACCGCTACTCCTGCACCAAGCAAAATATTGAACGCGCGATATAAGCCATCTTGGGCAATATTGCTGTGGTCAGGACTCGACACAATCATCAGCATGGTAATACCTGTCAGCAGACCGATATAGCCCAATTGCTTGACCGCCACATAACCGATGATGCCACTGATAATGCCAATCAGCCCATAATACAACCACAGCCAGCCACCGATATCTTTAATCAGCCATAAGAAGCTAAGCCCAACTACTACCCCAAGCAAAGTACCCAATATCCGCTCTTTAGCCTTGGTATAAATCGCCCCTTGATATTGTAACAAACCCAAAATCACAAACACGGTAATGGTCGTCCACTCACCATGCGGCAAGTGCGTAAACTCATTTAACAAGAGCGCAATAAGTACAGCCAGACCCAAACGTATGGCATGCAAAACATCTGCATGCTGATAACGGGCATAAGGCTCTACAAACGGGGCGGTAAATCGTTGCCAAAAAGTCGGTTTCACGCAGGATATCTCTTATAAGTGAAGGAATAAAAAATCGGTTAAATTCTAGCTACTGGCTTAACTATTGATAAAGTCATGATAAAGTCATGATCAAAAAATAACGCCTTTTACCTATTAAAAGATAAAAGACGCTGAAGGTCAAAACATGCTAGCACATAACGACAAAAAAACACCCTAACAACATCGCATTTGGCTATTGGTAACGCTGAAAGGTGCTGACAAATACTTGCCAGCACCTCCTATATTTACAAGTGTAAATCGGACTCGCCACCCTGCTCTTTCATTCTACGCTGCTCACGCCTTTGATAGCGCAGACCAGAAGCGGCATACCACTGCGGTTTGGTCGTTTGTAGCAGATCACTTAACTGTTGCAGTTGTGCTTGTAACGTTTGCGTCAACCAAAAATATCCTTGCCACTCAAACGTTGCATACTGTACGCTAGGATATTCTGATAGCGCAATACGCGTAATAGGTCGAAAAGTCTGATCGCCTGGACTACGTAATACTGCCGCGATATGCTGCATGGCTTGGGTGAGCTCGTGTTGATAGTGAATCAGTAGCGTATGATTATCATCGTCGATATCGATATTCGCCAAACGCGGTGCTGCACTGAGTAACAAATCGATGGTACCGATGATATTGCGATGGGTACGCTGAATCGTTTCTATCGTCTCTTTATGAATACCGGACTCGCTTGCTGTTGCAGCGATATGTGGACGTACTGCAAGTAGTCGCTTGTTTATTTGCTGCAGCGATTTTATCAACGCTTTATTAACAGGCATATCTGCAGTAGCGCTACTTTGAGGATAAAACAAGCTAGCTGAGCTTTTTGCCCTATTATAGACAATCGACTTGGGAGCCACTATTTCAGCATCGATATGATGTCCGACACCAGCATAAAGCGTACTACAGGCTTCTAAATTATTTGCCAATAAAAATCGCCACATCAACGTCGACTTTAGAGGTAAGATCACTGTCACCATGACCGCAATACCTGTACCGATTAAGATATTGAGTGCACGATAGACACCATCTTGCGCCATATTAACTTGATTCAAATTAGAGACGATCATCAGCATAGTAATGCCAGTGAGTAACCCAGTATACCCTAGCCGCCTGACCGAAAAATAACCAATAATCCCACTAATTATACCAATAAGCAGGTATTCTATCCCTAACCAAGCACCCGTCCCTTTATTGAACCATAAGATTACAAATGCCACGACAATACCCAAAACCGTGCCTAGTACTCGCTCTTTGGCTTTGGTATAAATAGCGCCTTGATACTGTAGCAATCCCAAAATAATAAAGACGGTGATCGTCGTCCATTCCCCATGTGGAAAACGGCTTATTTGATTGGCTAACAGCGCAAGTACAATGGCTGCACCGATACGTATGGCGTGCAAGATATCAGCGTGCTGATAGCGCGCATAAGGTTCAATGAATGGTGCAGTAAATCGTTGCCAAATTTTTGGTTTCACGCACAGGTACTCTTATTAATTGAAGAATATATAGTCAATGAAAAGTAATATCGAACCATCATGTACTGCTGATATCAAAAAAAACGTCTCTTACCTGTTAAAAGGCAAAAGACGTTTGAGATCGAAATAGAGTGTTCAATAATTGGATGTAAACCAAACCCATTATACCTCTAAGAAGTCCAAAATACCTTCAGCGGCTTCACGACCTTCCCAAATCGCGGTCACGACCAAATCAGAACCGCGTACCATATCACCACCAGCAAATATCTTGGGGTTTTTGGTTTGGAATTTAAAGGTTTGCTTTTCCGCTGCCAGCACGCGACCAGAGCTGTCCATTGCCACTTGCTGAGACTCAAACCAGTCAGCAGGGCTAGGACGGAAGCCAAAAGCCATAATTACGGCATCACATGGGATAATTTCTTCTGAATTAGGAATCGGCTCAGGACGTTGACGACCACGATTGTCTGGCGCACCCAAGTGAGTCGTGACGACTTTCACGCCCTTCACTTTACCATTCAAGCCAATGATTTCTGTCGGTTGACGATTGAATAGAAACTCAACGCCTTCCTCTCGAGCATTGACCACTTCGCGGCGCGAACCTGGCATGTTCTCTTCGTCACGGCGATAGGCACAGACTACTTGCTCAGCGCCTTGGCGAATACTGGTACGGTTACAATCCATCGCAGTATCGCCACCACCTAGCACCACCACTCTTTTACCCTTAAAGTCGATATATTCTTCAGGATTTTTTTCCCAATCGTTACAGCGATTGACGTTGGCAATTAGGTAATCTAGCGCATCATGAACGCCTTCTAGTTCTTCACCAGCAAAGCCGCCACGCATATAAGTGTAAGTACCCATGCCCATAAATACCGCATCGTACTCGCTTAACAGTTCATCAATACTAATATCAGTACCGATTTCTGTCTCAAGACGAAATTCCATGCCCATGCCTTCAAAGATGACACGGCGGTTACGCATAACGTCCTTTTCCATTTTAAACTCTGGAATACCAAAAGTCAGTAAACCACCAATTTCAGGACGCTTATCAAACACAACTGGTTTTACGCCGTTTCTAACGAGTATATCCGCACAGCCCAAACCTGCTGGCCCTGCACCGATGATCGCGACTTTTTTATCTGTCCAAACCACATCAGACATATCCGGACGCCAGCCAAGTGCAAAGGCGGTATCGTTGATGTACTTTTCGACATTACCAATGGTCACAGCGCCAAAGCCATCATTTAAGGTACAAGCGCCTTCACATAAGCGATCTTGTGGACAGACGCGACCGCAGACCTCAGGCAACGTATTGGTGCGGTGACACAATTCAGCCGCTTGAAATATCTGCCCTTCGGTGGCCAATTTGAGCCAGTTAGGAATGTAGTTATGTACAGGGCATTTCCATTCACAATAAGGGTTACCACACTCCAGACAGCGGTGCGACTGCTGCGCAACGGCTTCACTCTCAAACGGTTTATAAATTTCAACAAATTCCGTTGAGCGCGTGGCGATGTCTTTTTTGGTCGGCTCAAGCCGTGGTACATCTAAAAACTGAAAACTATTTTCTAAGCGTTTTGCCATGGTATTGTCTCTTTAATATGAGGCTTTTTATATCAAGCTTTTTTAAAGTGGGCGGTGACAGTCAACGATGTCTCATTTATCGAAAAATTAAGAGGTTTATATCGTGACCGTCACTTACCTGCTGAAAACCTTTGAGTTAAAAGGCTTTTAAAAGCGGAACATTGGATAATCCAAGCAAAGCTATTGTGGGTCAGCCATGGTGGTTTTGAGAAGGCTCGCAATGTTTGCCGCTTTAGGCTTCACCAAATAAAACTTACGAACATAGTGCTCAAAGTCAGCCAATATCGTCTGACCCCACGCGCTGCCTGTTTTATTAACATGCGCTTCAATCACTTGCTGCAAATGGATACGATGCTCTTCGGTTTGCTCACTTGAGATACGGTTAAGATCGATCAGCTCATGGTTACAACGGTCAAAGAAATCACCTTCCATATCAAGCACATAAGCGAAGCCACCTGTCATACCTGCCCCAAAGTTGAGACCCGTACGCCCAAGAATAGTGACAATACCGCCTGTCATATATTCACAGCAATGATCGCCTGTGCCTTCGATGACTGCGTGCGCGCCAGAGTTACGCACCCCAAAGCGTTCGCCAGCAGTACCAGCTGCATATAGTTTGCCGCCCGTTGCGCCATATAAGCAAGTATTACCAATGATGGCGGTCTCTTGCGCCGTAAAGCTTGAGTCTTTTGGTGGATAAATAACAATCTCACCGCCAGCCATGCCTTTGCCAACATAATCATTGGCATCGCCTTCTAGCTCAATATTTAGACCACCTGCATTCCAGACGCCTAAACTTTGCCCAGCAGTACCAGTCAGATGCAGTTTAATTGGCATATCACTCATGCCAAGGTTGCCCCATACTTGCGCAATTTCACCAGAGATACGCGCGCCGATAGAGCGATCACAGTTACCGACATAATAGCTATAATCGCCGCCATTACCTTGACGAATATTGAGCAGCATATCACTAATCATCTGTTCAGCGAGTAAGCCTTTATCAAATGGCTCATTACGCTCAACCTGACAGGTTTGGGCTTTACCACTACTGGCCGGATGGCTAAATAATAATGGCGTTAAATCTAAATGACGCTGCTTATCCGTGTTGCCTTCTAAGACTTCCAGCAAGTCAGTCCGTCCGACCAACTCTTCCATACTACGCACACCAAGGGCGGCAAGCCATTCGCGCGTTTCAGTTGCTACAAATTTAAAGAAGTTAATGAGCATCTCTGCTTCGCCAATGAAATGCTCATCACGTAGCTTGGCTTTTTGCGTCGCAACCCCAGTCGGACAATTATTCAGATGGCAAATGCGTAGGTATTTACAACCAACGGCAATCATCGGCGTGGTACCAAAGCCAAAGCTTTCTGCCCCAAGGATGGCGGCTTTTACCACATCAAGTCCTGTCTTTAGACCACCATCAGTTTGAATACGAACTTTATGACGCAAGCCATTTACTCGTAGTGATTGGTGGGTCTCAGCCAGTCCTAACTCCCATGGTGAGCCTGCATGATGGATAGACGATAGCGGAGAGGCTGCTGTGCCACCATCATAGCCTGAGATAGTGATTAAATCGGCATAGGCTTTTGCCACGCCAGTCGCGATAGTACCAACGCCTGGTCGTGAGACTAACTTGACCGATACTAGCGCATCTGGATTGACTTGCTTTAAATCAAAAATCAGCTGCGCCAAATCTTCGATAGAATAGATATCATGATGCGGCGGTGGTGAAATCAACGTCACACCCGGTACAGAATAACGTAAGCGCGCAATCAGAGCATTGACCTTACCACCCGGCAGCTGACCCCCCTCACCTGGCTTGGCACCCTGTGCAACTTTGATTTGCATCACTTCGGCTGAACGCAAATACGCAGGCGTCACGCCAAAACGACCCGAGGCAATTTGCTTAATTTTCGAGTTACGCAGCGTGCCATAACGTACTGGATCTTCGCCGCCCTCACCAGAGTTTGAACGTCCACCGATGGTATTCATCGCCATGGCAATCGCTTCATGGGCTTCGGGTGACAATGCCCCTAACGACATGCCCGCCGAGTCAAAGCGCGTCAGAATGGATGAGATATCCTCTACGTCATTCACATCGATAGAGTTATCTGTTTTTAATTGCAATAAATCACGCAAGGTCGCCACAGGACGGCTATTGACCAAATCAGCATAATTACGATAATTGTCGTAATCACCCGTGCGTACAGCTGTATGCAGGCTATTAATCACGTCTGGGTTAAAGGCATGATATTCTTTATTGAAAACAAACTTCAGTAAGCCACCTTGATCGAGTGGCGCGCGGCGCTTGAAAGCATTCGCCGCTAGCTGCGCTTGATCGGCAGCTAAGTCAGCAAAGGTCGCACCTTTAATACGACTCTGTACGCCTTTAAAACACAGGCTCACCACCTCTTCAGAGAGACCCACTGCTTCAAATAACTGCGCGCCGCGATAAGAGACAATGGTCGAGATGCCCATTTTTGATAAGATTTTTAGCAAGCCTTTATCCAAGCCTTTACGGAAATTAACCCGCGCTTGAATCGGATCGCCAAGCAGCTCGCCAGTCGCTACCAAGTCATCAATAACATCATAAGCCAAGTAAGGATAAACGCAGGTCGCACCAAAACCAATCAATACTGCCACTTGATGCGAATCACGTGCCAGACCAGTCTCAATGATTAAATTAGCATCAGTACGAATACCTTGACCAATCAAATAATGATGCACCGCACCAGTCACCATGATGGCGTTGGCTGGTACTTTATCGGCATCGATGTGTTTATCAGACAACACAATCAAAGTGTGACCAGCTCGGATGCTGTTAGCCACTTGCTCGCAGATAGCCATGATGGCTTCTGATAACTCAAGGGTGCGATCATAGTTTAAATCAATACGCGCCATTTTAAAGGCTGGATCACCCAAGGTCTCAAGCTGCTGCATCTTGCTGGCTGACAGTACAGGCGACGATAAGATAATACGGTGTGCATCTCGCGCTGATGGCGCAAACACATTGGTCTCAGCACCGAGGCAGGTCTGCAATGACATCACGATAGATTCACGCAATGGATCAATCGGTGGATTGGTCACCTGTGCGAACTGCTGGCGGAAAAAGTCACCGACATGGCGGATTTGCTGCGACAACACTGCCATGGGCGTATCATCACCCATTGAACCGACAGGCTCTTGACCATTTTCGGCGTTGGGGCGGATAATTTCAGTACGCTCTTCATTGGTGATGTGATACATTTTTTGCAGTGTTTTTAGCTCATTACCACGGCATGTTTGCGCTGCTAATTCTTCTTCTAAACGCTCATCATCACGGATACGGGTTGCTTCTTCACGCAGCCATTTACGGTACGGATGGGCTTTTTTCAGTAACGTCGCAATCGCTTTAGTATCTAAAATTTGACCCGTTAAAGTATCAATAACGAGCATTTGACCAGGGCCAACGCGTCCTTTTGCCAATACATCTTTTGGCGAGTAATCCCACACACCAACTTCAGAGGCAACGGTGATATAGCCGTTCTTGGTCGTTACCCAGCGCGATGGGCGCAGACCGTTACGATCAAGCATACAGACCGCATAGCGTCCATCTTGAATCACCAAACCTGCTGGACCATCCCACGCTTCCATGTGCTGCGAATAAAACTCATAAAAGGCGCGCAAATCCATATCCATGCTATCGACATTCTGCCAAGCAGGTGGCACGAGAATCGACATCGCATGGAATAGATTCATACCACCTGACATGAGGACTTCAAGCATATTATCTAAGCTTGATGAGTCAGAGCCCGTACTGTTCACCAGTGGCGTCAATTCATTCAAATTGGGCAATTTGTCTGATTTTAGTTTTGGCGTCCGTGCCTCAGACCAGTTGCGATTGCCTGTGATGGTATTCAACTCGCCATTGTGGGCAAGATAACGAAACGGCTGCGCCAAGGGCCAACGCGGCAAGGTATTGGTGGAGAAACGCTGATGAAATACCACGATATGCGATGCCAAACGCGCATCTTGCAAATCCAAGAAAAATGCTGGCAAGTCTGATGGCATCACCAAACCTTTATAGATAATCGTCTGACAGCTTAATGAGCACACATAAAACAGCTCATCATTAGCTAAGCGCTGCTCTGCTTTTTTGCGTGCGACAAACAGTTTACGGTTAAAGTCATCCGCTGCCAAATCATCGGGTGCGTTGACAAACACTTGCTTAAAATCAGGTAAAGTCTCACGGCCAATGTCACCGACGATGCTCAAATCAAGCGGCACATCACGCCAGCCAGCAACCTCTAATCCTTGGGCGACAATCTCATCGCTAAGCACTTGCTGGCTATCACAAGCTTTTGTCTCATCTAAATTGACAAAGATCATACCAACGGCAAAGTTGTCAGTAATCGCGAACCCTTGCTCAGCAGCAATACCTCTAAAAAACTCAACAGGCATCGCCAGTAGTAGACCACAACCATCACCCGTTCTACCATCAGCAGCAACACCGCCGCGATGGGTCATACAGCTTAGACTATGAATAGCAGTTTTTACCAAATCATGGCTGGCTTGTCCCTCAATATGAGCGATCAAACCAAAACCACAGTTATCAGAAAAGTCATCTGGCGTGGCCAGGTGGGTTTGCGAGGAAATCATTGACATGGCTAGTCCTTTTAGGTGAACGGGCAATTTATGCATCCAATGCAGATCATAAACTGAAGACCGTAAGCAGAACGGGCTAATAATTAATATTCGTATATCCGAATTAATAAATGATGTGACGCTCATAGACATCATACTTTGGGACTAAGGTGAAAGCTCTGGCACTCCCAGTCATTGAATGATGTTTCAATAGATCATTAACATATTAAAAGATAGTAAACGGTCGCCCTTGGCAATGACATACAGCCCTGTATACCCGTTACCTAATCGTCAATAACGCAATGTCGCTATCTTGAGTGTCACTTGTTATCACACCATGCCTAGCAATCCAGACTGATTGACTACGCATGTAATAACCGTGCATTTGACTAATTTTGAATATCTGACGCTCTGTAATCAAGCGCTTCATTCACTCTAAAGAGAGCAATAATAAGAGAGGTTGCGCCACTTGCGATAGCTTAATTATAGATAGCAAGTGACAACGCTTGAGACAAAAAATTTTAGTAACGTATCTTTTAAATGATAGAAGTTTACCAATTCATTGTTAAAAAACAATTTTTACGATAACTATACAGAACGTCGCCCACAGTTATATTAGTTAATGACGGACAAAAAATCTAGTCTTTTCTATCGATTCACCCACCATATTTTGTAAGAGAACTTATTACTATTGGTTATAGGATGATTAAATGTTCTATGCAAATTTTGATACATAGTATCTGTGACAAGGCTTAGTTGAGATACTTAATTAAGATCAACTTCTTTTGGAAATGTATTTTTAGCACTAATTATATGCTTTATGATGCCCCATAAAAAAACCCACTAACCAGCTTGTCAGTGGGGGTTTGTCAATCATAGTGGTAACGAGGTTATCATAGCTATGAACGATATGTTCAAAGGACAAACACACTCTAATTACTTTTGTCTTCTATCAGTGTTTTTATGCTGTCGTTATTGCTCTTAGGAGGATTGGTATTCTTGCTAGTAGCGTTTGCGCCAGAATTTGTGCTACTGGTACTACTTGGCGGCTTTGGTGTTGCAACTACTGGGGGTTTTTTAGTGGTATTTTCAGTGCCTGATGCCGCTGGTTTTTTATTCTCTGATTCAGACTTAGTTCCACTACCTTCATTTTTAGGCGTGGTAACAGATGATACTTCCTCTTCATTGCCAACAATACGCTCTTCAGTGACCGATAAAGTATCAGAGGTATCTGCTGACTGACGGATACTTTCATTGTCGCCGTTACTGGCAGTTTCTTGACTGCTACGACCAGCATTGTCCCCATAATCCGTTTCTGGCAGTGGCTGGCGCACTGGCACTTCGCGCTTAGTCGGTTTTAGATCAACAGAACGTGTCCGTCTGGTGCTCAAATCTTTAACCGGATCAGGGCGTTCATAATTATCGATGATACCGACATAACGATTGATCTCTTCTGGCAACACACGCACATTGGCTGGCAACTTAAAGTCTATCAGTTTTGCCGCGCCAACCGCTTCTTGTGGACTACTCATGAGCCCATAAGTTAACATATAGCGAACTTGATTTTCATCGTCAAGATAACGGAAATAAGCAAATTTATTACGGTCTGCGCGGCCTTCTAGATAACTAACAATCACATCGTTTTCGGCGACATTCATCACCTGCACTGTCCACTTACCTTTATTCGCCAACAAATAACGTTTGTCTTTAAACTCAGCAGGATAATTGCGCAAATCACGCACCGTCGTATCAAAACTAATGGGCTGCACGTCGGTATCAAGCTCGTGTAACGACTCTATTTTCAAGGGCTGCTCAAGCTCAGCACTCAATGGTTGCGGTGCTGATATGGGGGCATTTTCAATTTTGGCACCCATCGCTGGCGTTTGACTAAACATCCAAATCAGAGCCGTAACCACACCCAAAAGCAAGGTCATTATCAGCCAAATCAACGCTTGACGGCGATATGACTGGCTAGCGGTACGCGGCGTCGATCTTGAAGCTGCCATGGGAGTATCCTTGGTGAAAATAAAGTTGACCGCATTCAAGAGATGCGCAGTAAGTAGAATGGCGGCGAGCCAGTCTGCTTTAAACCCTTGAGTTCAGTGAGTATTCGTGAGCACTAAAGCGTTAAGACATTATACGCGGTGTTGTGACAATACCTCGTGCAAAAGATCTTCATTGAAATCATTGGTCAATACGGCCTGACCTAGTGATTTTAACAAAATCAGGCGGATTTGTCCGTGTTTCACTTTTTTATCATGTCCCATCAAGCTTAGCGCCGTTTGTGTATCAATGCGTGGCGGGGTGATGGGCAAATTTGCTAAGGTTAAAATACGCTTAATACGAGCAACGTCCTCAGCCGTTAACCAACCCATTCTCTGTGATAACTCTGCGGCTTGTACCATGCCAGCAGCGACTGCCTCACCGTGTAGCCAATTACCATAGCCTTCATGTGTTTCAATGACATGACCAAAAGTATGACCGAAATTTAACAATGCTCGCACGCCTGACTCTCTTTCATCTTGCGCGACGATATCGGCTTTATACTGACAGCAGCGTTTTACGGCATCACCAAGTACCGCTAAATCCAAATCCATCATCGCCGGCAGATTGACTTCCAGCCAATCTAAGAACGTGACATCCATAATGAGCGCGTATTTAATGACCTCAGCCAACCCAGCTGACAACTCGCGCGCTGGCAAAGTCTTGAGCGTACTCATATCAGCAAGGACCATTTGCGGCTGCCAAAAAGCGCCAATCATGTTTTTGCCTTGAGGATGATTGATGCCCGTCTTACCACCAACGCTCGAATCCACTTGTGACAGTAGCGTGGTTGGAATCTGGATAAAATTCACACCACGCATAAAGCTTGCTGCAGCAAAGCCTGTCATATCGCCAATAACGCCACCACCTAAAGCAATAAGCGTAACGTCACGATTAAAATGCTCGGCCATCAATACATCGTAAATTTGATTGATACTGGTCTGATGCTTATATTGCTCACCATCTGGCAATACGCAAACACGCACAGTGAACTGCTCTGTTAACTCTTTCTCTAAAGCGCTTAGGTATAAAGGCGCAACAGTATCATTAGTGACAATCAATACTTGGCGACCACAAATATAAGGTGTGATCAGCTTTGCCATACTGTTGTGATCTATCGCTGTTTTCTCAGTAATGACGATTGGATAGTCATGGCTTTGCGTATGAACCGTTAAACCGTCATGAAACAGTGGCGTTGCCATTAAACACTCCCTAAGCATTTTGAATGAGATAAAAGTAGCTGAGCTTAACTAGGGCGCGTCCTGATTTTTATCGCCATTTTTAAATGAGGACACGCCTTGATAAAGTTTATCATTATGGTTAATTTTCTTTATCTTCTGGTGCTATAGCAGTCGAGTCAGTAAATGACTCTAGTTGCTGTAAAAGCTGATTGACCATATGACGGGGATAAGTATGACCAGTTGGCATAATAATATGAGCGACTTGGCGATATAAGGGATCACGAGTGCTATATAAATCTTGCAAGATTTTTCTAGGATTTGGCTGCTGTAACAGTGGTCGTGATTTGTCTTTAGCCGTGCGAGCCATTTGCACATCAACTGGCGCATTCAAATAAACCACGATACCGCGCTGATGCAAAAACGCTCTGTTTTCAGCACACATCACAGCGCCACCACCGGTCGCTAAGACGATTTGGTCTTTTTGAGTCAACTCATCGATGGCGCGCGTTTCACGCTCACGGAAGCCCGCCTCGCCTTCTTTAGCGAATATCCAAGCAATGTCAGCCCCTGTCTGCGATTCAATGTACCAATCACTGTCTACAAAGGTGCGCCCCAACTGCTTAGCCAGCAATTTACCGATGGTTGTCTTCCCTGCTCCCATCGGCCCTACTAAAAACACCGACGGCAATTCCTCCACCATAATACTTACTCAGCTAAATTAGCTATGATACAACGTCATTGATATTCTGGCTAGTAATGAGCGTTGATTATTGTTAGTAAAATTCAATCAATATGAAAATTTTCCCATAAAAAAAGCAAGCGTTGATGCTTGCTTCTTTTGAGCGAAAACCAATCAATAAATGATTAATCTATGCGGCTAATACCATCATTGATTAATTTTGGCGTGATAAATATCAGTAACTCTTCTTTAGAATTACTACGCACGTCTTTACGGAAAGCGCGACCAATATAAGGCAGATCTCCTAAGAAAGGTACTTTATCGACACCATTGCTGGTACGATTCTTAAAGACACCACCCAACACAACCGTTTGACCATCTTCAACAATAACATTGGTCGAAATAGAGTCTTCAGCAATAGCAACCTGATTGTTAATAATGGTCGGCGTACCGTTAGTGATTAACAATTGCAAGCCGATTTTACCATCTGGGGTGATATTTGGTGTGGCCTCTAAACTCAATGCTGCTTCTTTAAAGCTAGTGGTAGTTGCTCCACTGGCAGACGCTTCTTGATAAGGAATCTGCGTCCCTGAAGAGACTTTCGCCGTTTGCTTGTCTGCTGTCAGAATCTTCGGCGTAGAAATCACTTCACCGCGATTATCCGCTTGCAGTGCTGACAATTCAAGATCAAGCATCACATCTGACATGCTAAGCAAGCCAAAGGCAATACTACCAGCAGGGTTGGCAACCCCTAAATCGACGTTTAAGTTATCAGGACGAGTAATATCGTATGAAGGATAAGAAACTGTTTGACCATTTACCGTCGTCGTTTCTACATCGAAGTCTTTTAAATCCCATAGCGTTTGATTACTACCACCGACCAATAAATTACGGTTGTTGGCGGCACCATTTGACAAGATACCCCAACGAACCCCAATCTCTTTACTAAAGCTATCAGTGGCACTCACAATACGCGCTTCAATCATGACCTGACGGACTGGAATATCAATTTTACCAATCAATTTATGGATATTTTCGATACTGTCAGCCACATCTTTAATAATTAAAGTATTGGTACGTTCATCTACCGTTACCGTTCCACGATTAGACAATAAGGTATTGTTATCAGCAGCATTTGCATTGCTGCCACCTGATGAGCCACTGCCTTGAGAAATAAGTGTCAAAACATCTGGCGCTTTTGCATAGCTAAGACGAATATATTCTGTGCGTAATGGCGCAAAAGACTCAACTGCTTGCTGTGCTTCAAGCTCACGTGCTTCCTGCTCAGCAAGCTCGGTGGAAGGCGCAACCAAAATGACATTGCCATTTTCACGCTTACCAAGATTTTTACTCTTTAGAATAATATCTAGCGCTTGATCCCATGGGACATTAATCAAGCGTAAGGTGATATTGCCCGCGACTGAATCACTAGCCACAATATTCATTTCTGTGAACTGCGCTAGGATATCTAAGACACTGCGAATTTCAACGTCTTGAAACTCCATAGATAGCGCTTCACCACTATAGACTTTTTCTTCAAGTGTTGGCTCACGTAGTAGCTCAGGTTTTCTGATATTAATATTCAGCTGATTGCCTGATTGATAAGCCTGATACTCATAATCTTCTTTGACATTAATAGTAATTACACCATTTTGACCTTGGTTTTTAGTATCAATACTATCAACCAGACCACTCTTAATATTCAAACGGCGCAATAAATTTCTTGGCACGGTGCTACCCGTTAAGCGTACCACTAACTTGTTGCCTTGACGTTGTACATCAACGGGAATGGCTTCATTGGTAAGTGCGATGCTAACGTTGCCACCACCATCATTTCCTGCGGCAAAATTGACGGCACTCAAACCCTCATAGCTATATTGCTTACTCACTTGCGATGCAGCAAGTTGTGGGCTTAATAATGGGTTAACTCTGACCACCATGGTATCAGCAGGCACTTGATTTTTAACCACCGTTTTACTGGCTATATTGACTGCCGGTGCACTACTGGTTTCTACAATCGGTGTAACGACTGCTGTCGTCGTGATCGCATTATTGTCATTGAGTACGTCTTGGATAGGATCATTGGTCATTACTGGACGATTAGGATCGGTAATGGTTAATAGTAAATCGTTACCCTCAATCGATGTCGTATAGTTACCTGCCTGTTTTAGCTCAACAATCAGGCGCGTAGTACTGTCACTATTCAACGTCGTGACCTTATCAATCATACCAATATTGTATTCATTAAAGCGACTAGCAAGTCCATTCTGCACTTTTTCAAAATCTAGTACCAAACGGCTAGGGTTATCAAGCTGATAGGCGGCAGGTAACACTGGTAAACCGTCAAATCCCAAACGCATTTGCGTTACTGCTGGTGCAGTTTGTACCACAGAAACTTCGTTAATGCGCTGTGCGGCATGGGCACTATTACTCACTGCTACCATGCTGATTGCCAATGCTGAAATGGCAAAAGCAGAAGATACGCGGTTGCTCATCATCGTTACCTTGTTATTGCGTACTGTCATTATTTATTCCTCAAAAAATCTGCCGACTTAGCTTATGGGTGAAACCAACGACTGGGGTTTTTCAACAAACCCAGCGCGGCTGTCTGGCACAATTTCAATCAAGTTAATCTGGGTCGGCGTGATTTCAACAATACGGCCGTCATTTAGTCCAAGATAATCACCTACTTTAACACTCGCGACTGAACCATCAGGGCGTTGTACCAACGCATATCGCTGACCTTCAGGTGAAATTACGACACCACGAAAAATAAGTTGCGATAGCTCATATTGCTCAAGAGGTTCTTTCACTCTGGTAATGTCAGGACGCACACCATCGATGGAAGTGGTAGGACCTTGGACATTGACTAAACTCGGTGGTAAGAATGGACTGCGCTGGGCGCTGGCACTATAAACAAAGTCTTCTACTAGCTCAGCTTTGGGCGGTGGTTCAATAGGTTGAGCTGGCTGATTACGGATATCGGTCATTGATTGCTCTGCCATACCAATGCGATCCGCACACCCTGTTATGGACAATACAGCCATGCTTAAAACCAATAGCGTAGGCAGTTTTTGAATATTCATTAGTTGCCTCCTGCATTATCAGTGGTTGCAGCGTCAGTGACAGCAACCGTTTCATCACCCTCAGGGTCAGCTTCTTTTGAACGATAGGTTTTGGTTTGTAATACCAAATTAAGCTCTGGTAAAACATCCAATGTCGGCTGCGGATTGCTGACCTCAAAATCATGCATAGTAATGATTCGTGGTAAGGCGGCAAGACCACTAATAAAGCTACCAAACTGATGATATTCGCCCAAAGCAGCAATGCGGATAGGTTGCTCAATAAAAAATTCGTTTTCAATCTCAGGCTCTACTGAAATGTCTTGAAAACGTATATTGCTGCCGACACCCGTCATGTTAATGCCTTCTACCAGCTCTGATACACGAGTATCTTTTGGTAGCTGATCGAGTAAGGTATTGAACTCAGCTTCCATTTGGACAACTTGCTCTTGGTAAGCTTTTAAATGACGCGCGCGTGATTCTTTTTCACGATAGCTATCAAGTAACGTTTGTTGCTGGCTCTCAGCAGCATTGATCTCATCGATTTTACTACTAATCGGTAAAGCCCACGCCAACGCTGCGATGAGCGTAATAATAAGCCCTATTACCGTTACCTTTACAGGTAATGGCCAGCTGCCGTAGTTTTCAGAGTCTAACGACTCAAAACTGCGGCGAAACTCCTGTAAATCAAACTGTTGCTTTGGTTTCAAGGCTGTTTTTTTGGTTTTAATCAGGCTTTTTTTACGGTTAAGCTTCATAACTCACCTCCAGGTACAGTGGTACCGTCAGCACCTTCTACAGGAACGGCTGTTTCCGACTGTACTTTGGTCGTGATCACAAACTCTACATAACTGTCTTCAGGATAAATAGGACGCGGCTGTTCACCAGCGGTGACCGTATTATTAAGCACTGGTGCAGATTCGTAAGCACTGATATTTTGTTGGATATTACTAACGGCTGAATCACCCATCCATTTACTATCATCAAGATTACGAATCAAACTTGATACAATATTAGGATTATCAGCTCGACCTGTCAGCGTCAAAACATCGCCTTCACGTTTGAGGTTATTCAAATAGAGTGCCGGAGGGATGGCTTTAGCAAGATCATCCCATAAACGAACAGGCACAGGACGTCGACCCTGCAAGTCTTGAATGACTTGCATACGTGAAATGATATCCTCACGGCGCTGCTCCAGACTATCAATTTCAGTCAAAGCCGTATCTAAAAGCACATTTTCTTTTTCAATCAAGGCATTGGCATCAAGTTGTTCATCAAGCTCGTTGTTAAAGTAGCTCCATGAAGCAAATGCAGCCAATAAAGTGAGTAAAGTCACTGCCACTACTAACGTGAGAAATTCTTTATTGCGACGCTCGCGCTCTTCTTGGCGCCAAGGTAATAGGTTAATACGAGCCATTAGTCGAAGCTCCTTAACGCAAGACCGCATGCAGCCATTAAACTTGGTGCATCAATGGCCAGTTGCTCATTATCGATATTTGGTGCAATAGTCATATTGGTAAAAGGGTTGGCAATACTGACAGTCACCCCAAGTTTTTGCTGTGCCATGCCAGCAAGACCAGAAATAGAGCTACTACCACCAGCAAGGACCACATGATCGATACTACTGTATTGGCTTGAAGAAAAATAAAATTGCAATGAGCGAGTAATTTGTTGAATAGCATTTTCGATAAAAGGCGTCAGCACATCAAGATAGTAGTCATCTGGTAAGGTACGCTCACGCTTACTGACAGTCGCTTCTTCAGCAGATAGTCCATAACGGTTTTGTATCGCTTCTGTTAACTGAACACCACCAAATAGTTGTTCACGGCTATAGATAAACTCACCGTTTTTAGCGATATATAAAGTCGTTTGATTGTGACCAATATCTATCAGAGCCACTAACTCAGGAGCATTTGGTAAGTTATTTACCATGAGTCCAAAAGCACGTTCTATCGCATGTGATTCAATATCCATGACCTTCGTTTGAAGACCACCAAAGGTTAAGGCATCAACTCTTTGGTCAACATTCTCCGAGCGTGATGCGGCAAGTAAGACTTGCACCATATCATTACTTGCTAAAGATGGCCCTAAAACTTCAAAGTCTAAGTTGACGTCTTCTAATGGATAAGGTATGTATTGATCAGCATCTAAACGTATCTGCGCTTCACGCTCAACGTCGCTTAGCGCAGCATCCATATCAATAATTTTAGTGATTACTGCTGATCCTGACACGGCAGTTGCAGCACTACTACCAGCGACATGACAACGTTTAGCTAAGTTAGCAATAATATGACCAACCGCTTCAGTATCTACAAGAAGTTTATCGACGACTATACCTTCTGGCAGTCTTTCAATACCATAAGATTTTAGATGAAACATGCCCTGTTGGCGCTGTATGTCAACCAACTTTACTGAAGTGGCACAGATATCCACACCAATTAAATTCTGACTTTTGGAAGTAAATAGCCTCACAAACTCTATACCTTATATTAAGTGTACAATCTGATAGTTATTTGTAATAATTCAGTACAATACTTTACTTAACAGATAGATTCAAGCATTTAAACAGGTTATTAAGGTCAACTTACACATTTATTATGACCTGCTGATTTTGTTCAAGGTATAATGTTTTATCTGTTGCAAATTTTAATTGATAAGTCTTCTTATGACCAAAAAAAATGCTACCGCCCGTCTCATTCACTTTTTGGTGGGGCTTGTTATTGCCTGCTTGGCATTGGCAGTTATCTTAGCACTTGCTGTGCCCATTGGTTTTTATGGGATGGCAATGTATTTATCGCCTACCCTACCTAGCATTCAAGAGATTAAAACAGCAAATTTAGAGATGCCATTACAGATATATAGTAGTGATGACAAACTCATTGGTCAATATGGTAACCGTTTATCTTTACCCGTTACTTTTGAAGATATTCCTGAAAATTTGACTCATGCTTTTTTAGCAGCAGAAGATGCATCCTTTTTTCAGCACAGCGGTATTAGTATTAAAGGTCTTGGTCGCGCGGTGACAGAAGTAGTGACTGACGACGACAGCCAAACGGGCGGCTCTACCATTACTATGCAGGTTGCCAAAAACTACTTCTTAAGTCCAGAGCGCACCTTAAATCGCAAATTGGTCGAGCTATTTTTAGCACGTAAAATAGAAGATGAGCTCAGTAAAAATGATATCTTGACGCTTTATGTCAACAAAATCTATCTAGGCGAAGGCGCTTATGGTATCCGCGCCGCGGCCAAGAAGTACTATAGTAAATCCTTAGAAAACCTCACTATTGCTGAAACAGCAATGTTGGCAGGTCTGCCCAAAGCCCCTTCTAAATACAATCCTGTTGCCAATCCCAGTCGCGCGCTGACTCGCCGCAACTGGATCATTGGACGCATGCACGAGTTAGGCTATATCAGCAAAGCACAACGCGACGAAGCGATCAGCTCACCAGTAGGCATTAACCTCTATAAAGAGAAGCTCGACGTCAATATGCCGTATTTGGCAGAAATGACACGCTCTACATTGGTCAATCGCTATGGTGAGCAAGTGATGCATAGTGGATGGCGGGTACGCCTTACGGTTGATAGCAAAGCACAGACAGATGCGGAAGCGGCGGTACTGACCGGTTTGGTGGCTTACGAACATCGTCATGGTTGGCGCGGGGCTGAAGCAAATGATGAACCGCTAGAAAATTTCCGCCGCTATAGTAATATGACTCCCGCCAAAGTCACCAAGGTTAATGCTCGCAGTTTTGAGGCGACAATGCCCTCTGGTGAAAATGTGACCGTTGGTTGGTCTGGGATGAGCTGGGCACGCAAGTATATTTCTGCCAATCGTATCGGTTACTTTCCTGACAACGCCCGCCAAATTGTCAATAAAAACGATATCATTCGTTTGATACCGACCGCGAATGGTAATTGGCAGTTGGGACAAATTCCCAAACTACAAGGAAGTCTGGTCTCCTTGAATCCAGAAACTGGCGCTGTTAAGGCATTGGTCGGTGGCTTTGACTTTAATCACAGTAAATTCAATCGTGCTCTACAAGGCTGGCGTCAACCAGGCTCAACCATTAAACCACTTGTCTATACCGCTGCTCTAGAAAAAGGCTATCGCCCAGATAGCATTGTTTCGGATCGACCGATTCAAGTGGGTGACTGGAAACCGAAAAATTCTGATCAACGTTTTTTAGGCGAAATCACTTTACGCCGTGGACTGTATTTATCTCGTAACTTAGTCTCTATTCGTCTCTTACAAGCCATTGGTATCTCTGATACGCGCGACCTATTAGATGAATTCGGACTTGATAAAGAAAAGCTACCGACGACTTTGTCGTTAGCGTTAGGTGCAGGACAAGCAACACCGTTACAAATGGCAACAGCCTATGCCACGTTCGCGAATGGCGGTCACCGTGTACAGCCGTATTTTATCGAACAAATTTATAATTATAATAATAACCTCCTCTTTCAGGCAAACCCACGCCAAGCGTGTGCCACCTGCTTCAATGAAAAACTTGAAGACCTCAATAGAAATCTCCTCGAAGATTATAAGAAATCAATTGAAAATGAAGACAGTGCTATCGCTGATGAAGTGATGGTTAAAGAACAAAACTTAGAAAACAGTGATAATAGTGAACAAAACGGTAAAGCGCTAAATTTCAAGGTTTATGATGCTAGTCCACAGGCCGATCGCTTAAAAGCGCCAGCGGTTCAATATGCACTGGCTAAGCAAGCACCTCGAATCTTACAACCCAGAGTCGCTTTTGAGATGGCAGATATCTTACGTGACGTCGTACAGCGTGGTACGGCAGTACGAGCCAAGGCTTTAGGTCGTGATGATATTGGTGGCAAGACCGGTACCACCAATGAAGCAAAAGACGCTTGGTTTGCAGGTTTTCATCCTACCAATGCAACGGTCGTGTGGATGGGTTTTGATCAACCATCAACCATGGGTCGTCGCGAATATGGTGGTGTGGCAGCCCTACCCGTTTGGATGGATTTTATGAAAGCCCAACTTAAAGACACACCTCATCAGTGGGTGTCTATCAATAACCGCGCCAAATCGAAAAAACAAACGCAAAAAATTATAGAAATGACTGATGATGGTATTCTGGGCGATGATGAAGATACGGATAGCAGCGAATCAGAAAAACCAGTTAAGACGCAGGCTCAACAGCGTAAATCACCACCAGCTGAGCCTGTTGAAGCACAAACTAGCTCTCAAGCAGCCAAACCTAGTAACAGTCGTAGTAATGATAGCGTGCCGCAAAACCCTCTATCGGTAACACCCGTTGAGCGCATGCCACCGATACCAGAGTAGACAACCATTAATAATATAAACTTATGACACAAAAAAAGGCTTATTTGGCACTCGCTAAATAAGCCTTTTTTATACTCAATACTTTGCTCAATACCACTCTATTAAAGGACAGTCATCAGTCAACTAGGACATGTCTTCATTTTAAAAATGGTGATAAAAATGAGATAAAATTTTAATAACTATTTTTAGAACTCAACCATACCAGCACGTAGTTGCTCAATCAGCTCTAAAAACTGCTGACGCCATTCTCGTATGGTCGTCTCATCTGGCAGCCATTGATTCGACAAGGTCACAACGTTAACAATAAGATCAGGTGAGGCAGTATTGCTTGGTGTTTGATCTACAATAGTATCTGGCGGTACGGCGTACAAACAACGCTGATACGCACGCTCTATATTGGCCAAAAAACCCTGCTGCTGTAACTGCTGTAATCGCTGAATCTCAGGCGATACTTGGGTACGCTCGCTCAATGCTTGCTCAATATCTGACAATGTTGGTGCGCTCATGTTTAAACTATAAAAATAACCTAGCTCTTGGGTAAATGCGAGAAAGGCACCGTATAGATGAAAAATAGCAGTTTCACAATGGGCTTGGTATAGCTGCTTATCATCGGTACTTCCCGCCGCTTGGCAGGATAGACGACAGAAATACAGTTTTTGATTGGTTCGATCTGCTTGATATTTGGCAACGCGGGTTTTACCTGCCATTTGCGACTTATCCTTATATGAAGTGTAAATTAGGGCATATTTTCCAGTGTACTATTTTTTTAGATAACAGTACCATGCATTTCTCACTTTATTGCACACACAAAAAAGCCAGCAACTTAGGCTGGCTTTTTATCAAATTGACAATAAATCAAAGACGCTTAATACTATTAATTATCCTGATTAAGCTCTTGTGCAAAGGCTTCATCAAAGCTTGCAAAGTCTTTACTATCCGTGCTCTCTGACATATCAAATGCTGCATTGTCAAACCCTGCTTTAAGATCTTTATCTAGCAGTTTTTGCTCCGCTTTCTCTTTGCGTGCTTTATGATAAGCAAGACCAGTACCAGCAGGAATCAAGCGACCAACAACGACGTTCTCTTTCAGACCACGTAGTTCATCCACTTTACCAGTCACGGCAGCCGCAGTTAGTACACGGGTCGTCTCCTGGAACGATGCTGCTGAGATAAAGCTTTCTGTTGCCAGACTTGCTTTGGTGATACCTAGTAATTGACGCTCGAACTGTACTGGGAATTTATCTTCCGCTTCCAGCTTCGCATTCAATGCTTTGATATCAGAGTACTCTGCTTGATCGCCTTTAAAGTGGTTTGAATCGCCACCATCGGTAATCTCAACTTTGCGCAACATCTGACGAATAATCACTTCGATATGCTTATCGTTGATTTTTACACCCTGCAAGCGATAAACATCCTGTACTTCGTTAACGATGTAATCAGCAAGCGCAGTCTGACCTTTCAAACGTAAGATATCATGCGGGTTCTGTGGACCATCAGCGATCACTTCACCACGTGCTACCGTTTCGTTTTCAAAGACGTTGATTTGACGCCATTTCGGGATTAGCTCTTCATGAATCTCACCATCTTCATTGGTGATGATGAAGCGGTTTTTACCTTTAGTCTCTTTACCAAAGCTAACCACACCTGTCATTTCTGCCATGATGGCATGATCTTTTGGACGACGTGCTTCGAACAAGTCAGCAACACGCGGTAGACCACCGGTAATATCTTTAGTACCTGAAGAAGCTTGTGGTACACGACCTAAAATCGAACCGGCTGCTACTTTTTCACCATCGCTGACGCGAATGATGGTTTCAGCTGGTAAGAAGTAAACCACTTCTTTGCCTTCGTCAGTGTTCAAGATAATCGCAGGACGTAAGTCTTTTGCTGAACTTGAACGGTCACGAGTAGCAAGAATCTCAAATGAGCTCATACCCGTCGCATCATCAACTTTTACGGTAGCAGTTAAGCCATCAGTAATCTCACTGAAGCGTGCAGTACCAGCAAATTCTGTGATAATAGGATGCGTGTGCGGATCCCATTTAGCAATGGTTTGACCAGCATCAACCTGATCTTCGTGTTTCACAAGCACGCTAGAACCATAAGGCACTTTATAACGTTCACGCTCACGACCAAGCTCATCGGTCAAGGCGATTTCAGCTGAACGCGATACGATGACTAAGTGACCATCGGTATGTTGAACCGTTTTCATGTTTTCGAAATGCGCTTGACCAGCACTACGAACTGAGATGCTGTTATCCACTGATGCTGAGCTTGCTGCCCCGCCCACGTGGAATGTACGCATCGTTAACTGAGTACCCGGCTCACCGATAGACTGTGCAGCCATAACACCGACTGACTCGCCGATATTCACTTTATGACCACGAGCCAAATCACGACCGTAACACTGTGAACAAACACCATGCTCGACATTACAAGTAATAACTGAGCGTACCCAGATATCATCAATCGCATTGTTATCAAGCACGTTTACCCAATGCTCGTCGATCAAAGTACCTGCTGGAATCAATACCTTATCGGCATCATCGTTATAAGTCACATCACGAGCCGTAACACGACCTAGTACTAGCTCACCTAACTTCTCAATGATTTCACCACCTTGAATATGTGGTTTCATGAGCAAGCCTTGCTCAGTACCACAGTCATCACTGGTAATAACCAAATCTTGTGCCACATCAACCAAACGACGCGTCAAGTAACCTGAGTTAGCCGTTTTCAGTGCCGTATCCGCAAGACCTTTACGTGCACCATGCGTTGAAATAAAGTACTGAAGTACGGTCAAGCCTTCACGGAAGTTTGCTTTAATTGGCGTTTCAATAATTGAACCATCTGGCTTAGCCATCAAACCACGCATACCAGCCAACTGACGAATCTGAGCCGCACTACCACGAGCACCAGAGTCTGACATGATAAAGATAGAGTTGAATGACTTCTGCTCTTCTTCTTCACCTTTGGCATTCATGATTTTATCAGTGGCCAAATTGTCCATCATCGCTTTAGCGACTTTGTCATTGGTACGTGACCAGATATCGACTACTTTGTTATAGCGCTCACCAGCGGTCACAAAACCTTGCTCGAATTGATCTTCGATTTCGCGAACTTCGCCTTCTGCCACTTCGATGATTTGCTTTTTCAGTGGTGGAATAACCATGTCATCAATACCGATAGACACACCAGACAATGTCGCTTGGGCAAAACCAAGATACATCAATTGGTCAGCAAACATGACACTTTCTTTAACGCCAACTTTACGGTAGCAAGAGTTGATCAAACGAGAGATGTTTTTCTTCGTCATCTCTTGGTTACATTCATCAAAAGACATACCTTTAGGCATGATGTTCCAGATCAATAAACGACCTGCAACCGTTTCTTTTAAGCTGATTTCTTTAGTCTCATTGCCGTCTTCATCGATATGCGTCTCGGTGACACGCACTTTGATCTTAGCGTTTACATGCAAATCGTTTGAACCAATCGCACGCAATGCTTCATTAACGGTGGCAAAAATCATGCCCTCGCCTTTGGCATTGATAGACGAGCGACTGATGTAATATAGACCCAGTACAACATCCTGTGACGGTACGATGATTGGATCACCGTTCGCAGGCGACAAGATGTTATTGGTAGACATCATTAGCGCACGTGATTCAAGCTGTGCTTCTAGCGTCAATGGCACGTGAACGGCCATTTGGTCACCATCAAAATCGGCGTTAAACGCGGTACAAACGAGCGGATGCAATTGGATTGCTTTACCTTCGATTAGTACTGGCTCAAATGCTTGCAAGCCCAAACGGTGAAGCGTTGGTGCACGGTTAAGAAGCACTGGATGCTCACGGATAACCATGGCCAGCATATCCCACACTTGCGGCTCTTCACGCTCTACCATCTTTTTGGCAGCTTTAATCGTGGTCGCTAAACCATGAGACAATAATTTGTTATAAGTAAATGGTTTGAATAATTCAAGTGCCATTTTCTTTGGTAAACCGCACTGATGTAGACGTAGCGTTGGACCAACAACGATCACCGAACGACCAGAATAGTCAACACGCTTACCAAGTAAGTTTTGACGGAAACGACCTTGCTTACCTTTGATCATATCTGCCAAAGACTTCAATGGACGCTTGTTACTACCAGTGATCGCACGACCGCGACGACCATTATCCAGCAAGGCATCCACTGATTCTTGCAACATACGCTTTTCGTTACGTACGATGATATCAGGGGCGCTCAGCTCAAGCAGACGCTTTAGACGGTTATTACGGTTGATCACACGGCGATATAGATCGTTTAGATCTGACGTCGCAAAACGACCACCTTCGAGTGGTACTAGCGGACGCAAATCTGGTGGTAGTACTGGCAAGATGTTCATCACCATCCACTCAGGCTTGTTATTAGAATCACGGAAGGCTTCTAATAATTTAAGACGCTTAGACATCTTTTTAAGCTTGGTTTCAGAACCAGTTTGCGGAATCGCTTCGCGCAAATCATCGATTTCAAGATCTAAATCGATATCTTTCAATAGGTCTTGAACCGCTTCAGCACCCATTTTGGCAGTGAACTCATCGCCAAATTCTTCAAGGGCTTTATAATAGTCTTCATCATCGAGCAGTTGATACTTCTCTAGAGAAGTCAAACCTGGCTCAGTAACAATATAGCTTTCAAAATACAGAACGCGCTCGATATCACGTAGCGTCATGTCTA
>NZ_DKHR01000027.1:222-38037 GCF_002453835.1 Psychrobacter sp. UBA6739 | reverse complement strand
AAGCGCTTGTTTGGCTCAACCTTATTCATGCTATAAAAATGCATGGCAGGTACGCCCTCAGCAATTAAGCGCTCGCATAAACGATAGACGACATCAAAACCAAATTCACGAATGGCTTTGCGGTCATCGCCAAAGTCAGACAACTGCTTACGTACATAACGCGGAATATCAGCGCCACAGCTATCGGCAAAGCGTACCAAATTACTTGAGTTAGTAATTGGCATGATACCAGCG
Organism: Psychrobacter sp. UBA6739; assembly: GCF_002453835.1. Taxonomy (NCBI): domain Bacteria; kingdom Pseudomonadati; phylum Pseudomonadota; class Gammaproteobacteria; order Moraxellales; family Moraxellaceae; genus Psychrobacter; species Psychrobacter sp. UBA6739. The sequence continues at coordinate 37,803 of NZ_DKHR01000027.1, read as the reverse complement.
ATTAAAGGCTGAGCAATCGTGTCAATACCGCGTCTTTCTAAGGTATCACGCAAATATAAGTAACTATCAGCGTTATAGAAAAACTGAGTAATCGATGCATTAGCACCCGCTTGGTATTTATTGACCAAGTTGTCAACATCAAACGCAAAACTACGCGCTTGTGGATGCATTTCAGGATACGCTGCAACCTCGATATGGAAATGATCGCCTGAATATTCACGGATAAACTTAACCAAGTCTAACGCAAATGGTAGCTCGCCCATACCGACTTGACCTGATGGTAAATCACCACGTAGGGCGACTAAGCGCTTGATACCCAAATCTTTATACAGATCGAGCAATTCAGCGATTTCCGCCTTATCATCACCGATACAAGATATATGCGGCGCAATATCAGTATCGCCGCGTGCGCATAGTGCTTGGACGATATCTAAAGTGCGATTTCGGGTTGAACCGCCAGCACCGTAAGTCACCGAAAAATACGCAGGTGATAGCTTATTCAACTCATCATAAGTACTGAGTAGTTTTTCATGACCTAGTTCGGTTTTGGCAGGGAAAAACTCAAAGGAGAAAGCAGGCTTAGTCACAGTCTAGCTCCTTTTAGTATTTGTAAGCGTCAGGCTTAAATGGACCTTCGACAGGCACACCCAAATACTCTGCTTGTTTTTCAGTCAGCTTAGTCAACGTACCGTTAAAGCCAGCAACCATCGCCGCAGCGACTTCTTCGTCGAGCTTCTTAGGTAGTACTTTTACATATAAGCTGTCAGTACGTGCGTCGGCTGGCAAGTCAGCGAATTTTTCTTCGAACAGGTACATTTGAGCCAATACTTGGTTAGCAAATGAGCCGTCCATCACGCGTGATGGGTGACCAGTCGCATTACCCAAGTTTACCAAACGACCTTCAGCAAGCAAAATTAAGTAATCATTTTCATCATCTGAGCGGAAGATTTGATGGACTTGTGGCTTAATCTCAACCCAGCGCCAGTTATCACGCATAAACTGAGTGTCGATTTCGGTATCAAAGTGACCGATGTTACATACAACAGCACCTGGTTTCAGGGCTGCTAGCATGTGACGATCACAAACATGGTAGTTACCAGTGGTGGTAACAATCATGTCAGTGTCTTCAAGCAGACGGGTGTTGATGTTTTCTGCGCCACCAGTATTATCACCGTTAATGTAAGGTGATAATACTTCAAAGCCGTCCATACATGCCTGCATGGCACAGATAGGATCAACTTCTGAGACACGTACGATCATGCCTTCTTGGCGTAAGCTTTGTGTAGAGCCTTTACCCACATCGCCATAGCCGATAACTAAGGCGCGACGACCAGCAAGGAACATGTCAGTAGCGCGTTTAATCGCATCGTTTAAGCTATGACGGCAGCCGTATTTGTTGTCGTTTTTAGATTTGGTAACTGCATCGTTAACGTTGATAGCCGGCACCTTTAGCGTGCCTTTATTGAGCATCTCAACCAAGCGATGGACGCCTGTAGTCGTCTCTTCAGAGATACCATGAATGCTATCAAGAAGCTCGGCATAATCATTATGAATCAATGCGGTCAAATCACCGCCATCATCTAAGATTAAGTTGGCATCCCAAAGCTGACCTGACTCTTCGCCGCCAACGTGGATTTGCTGACGTAAGCACCATTCGTACTCTTCTTCTGTTTCGCCTTTCCAAGCATAAACAGAGATACCAGCAGCGGCAATTGCAGCAGCAGCATGGTCTTGAGTTGAGAAGATATTACATGATGTCCAACGTACTTCAGCACCTAGCGCGACGAGTGTCTCGATAAGAACGGCAGTCTGGATGGTCATGTGGATACAACCAGCGATTTTCGCGCCTTTAAGCGGCTGATCGGATTCGTAGCGACGACGCAAACCCATTAGAGCAGGCATTTCGGCTTCAGCAAGAGTGATTTCACGGCGGCCGTAATCAGCAAGGCTAATGTCAGCGACTTTATAGTCAGTGAAAGAGGGGTCGATCGTATGGGCAGATGGGGTGTTAGACACTGCGTCCATAATATGCTCCTATCAGTGGTTAAGGTATGATAAAAAGAATAAAAACGCAGGTGTCGTTATTTGCGCTGTCAACAATCAATGAGATGATTGTTTAACAGTTACCGAGCCTAACATGATGACTGATTAGCAGGACTTTGAAGCCTAAATGCACTATCAGATATTATGGCGCAACACCTCTCGGAGGTCGTTATTGTAATTGATGAGTCATGAATTGTCACCTGTTGGATAACATAAATAGCTGACGGTATAGGCACGTAAGAAGGCGAGCAGTAATATGTAGCAATAAAAAAGGCCATCGATGGATGACCTTTTTTATTCTCAGTTCAGGCAGTTTAAATAGTACCAAGAGAAATTAGTACCAGTTATAGGTCAGGGATGTGAAGAAGTTGGTGCCGTCTTGATTGTAACGCGAAGCATATTGACCAAAACTCTCATTGGTTGAGTAATCTACGTTGGTCAAGTTGTTAATACGACTTGTCCATGTCAGATTTGGACTCAAGTAATAATTACCACTGATATTGAATAACGTATAGTCCTCTATAAAAGTGCTATTATCTGCAACATTATAGGTTTTACCCACATATTCTGCTTCAGTACGAATATCGAACTCTGCAGCTTGGTAACCTATATATACTAGGCCAGTATTTTCAGGGCGATACACTAATTGTTTGCCTTTGTTAGCTCCGGAGTCCTCTTCAGCATTGGTGCGAGTGTATTGACCACCAAATAAAATATTACTGAGCTGCCAGTCTGAGGTAAAGCTATAACCTGACAAGCTTGCTTCATCAATGTTCAGTGCTTGATATTTATCAATACTACCATCGTATCTGTTATCAATAAGATTGTCGACATTACTATTAAAGGCAGTCAAACGAGTAGTTTGTATCGTATTGGTAGATTCAATAAATACTTCTAGGTTTTTACTCTTTTCGACTTTTAAATCTTCATTTGGAACATAGTAAGCACTCTCGATGTATAAGTCATTGAGAGTAGGCGCTCTATAGCCAGTAGCGAAGCTAGTACCTAGGCGTAGGCTAGGCGCTAGATTTACAGCATAACCAAGACCAAATGTAGTTTCGTGACCAAATTGTGAGTTATCGTCGAAACGAACATTGGCTTGAAAATCGTAAGCATCCTCATTTACTTGATAACCAGCAAAGCCACTCTTAATATCACGGTCATTTATTTTATAGCTGTCTTTACCACCAGCGCTAGGAGTATTGTCCGTAAGCTCTACTTCCTGCTGCAACCATTCGGCACCCGCTTGAAATTGTCCTATAGGTAATTTATAAGTGCTTATCAAATTCGCCTGTTTCTGCTTGGTTTCAAAGGCATCGCCCACTTTGTTATCAATCTTATCCAAACTCTGACCCGCTGATAGTCGTACTGTCAGCTTATCGTTTTCGTATTGTGAAAATGCTGATACGGCACCATTCTCTTGATCAATCTCTGCATTGGGACCTGGTCCAAAACTAAAGTTATCAAACTCTGTCGTTGACTTAGAGAAAAGTCCAGTTGCGCCAACGCTTATATTTTGAGTAATAGGCATACTAGCATTTAAGGCAAAGTTATTGCTCTCAAAGCCATCGTCATCTTTATCATTGCCTGTTCGGTTGTCAAGCGCGCTGATACCTTTGGTTTGATTCCGACTAGCGGAAAGACTCAGTTTTGCGCCTTGAGCATTTGCAAACTGCGCTGTTGCACCATAAATATAGTGGTCATGTGAGCCAACACCTGCGGTCACAGAAAAATTAGTTTGATCGACGTCACTGCCTTTAGTAAATATTTGAATGACGCCGCCCATAGCATCTGAACCATAAATGCTAGAGCCTGAAGCACCGTATAAAATTTCAATACGATCAATTTGATCGGTCGGTAATAAGGCTAAAGCGGGCTGACCTGTTGACATTGAGCCATAACGAACACCATCTATTAGCACTAATACACGCTTACTATCATAGCCGCGAAGATAGAAATTACTGCTTTGACCCATACCACCATCTTGTTTAATGCTAAATCCTGGCTGCCGTCTAAGTACTTCTAAAACCGTCTGACCTTGAAAGCGTTTTAAATCTTCTTTATCTACAACCCGAGTTTGCGCAATTACATTGCTGGTTTTAGTGGGGGTACGGGTTGCTGTTACGATGATTTCATCAAGCTCAACTTGTGGTAGCTCACTATCGTTAATAGTAGCAACGTCAGGTGTCGCTGCCATTGCTGTGTTAACCGCAAGTAAACCTAGTGCGCTTAAGATACTCAAACGAAGGTAGGTACGTGAAGATGAACGTGATAAAGACATAGTCAATTCCAAAATAATCATATTAAAAAATGCAGGAAAAAAGTAACCATACTGACGTTAACATGGCTAAAAATTACAAAAAACAGTAGACAAGCAAAACTGCGTTCATTATCTACAAAACAGACCGCTTTATAAACCACTTTAACCTAATGTTTATTCACGGTAAGCTGAGTAGTTTTCATGATAGATTGCGGTTTATTCATTTAATGATTGTCACTCTTATTCATAGTAGACATCGACAAGGAGTGTCGTGAAAGGTGATAAAAAATTAGCAGCCATAAGCAAAGGTGAGAGTAGATAATTCACATAGATGACCATAAAAACGTGTAATCAAAAGCACTGCTGTTATAAATAATTGCTATTATAGGGAAGCACTCATTTGTTCTTCGTTGTACCATTCATAATGCTAAGAGGTTTGTTTTGTCTATTAAGTATCGCCTGATTCCTATGATTCCCAGTCCCGAGTTGTCTTCACCATACTCAACCATCAAAATGCCACTAATGGCAATTTTATTTTTGCTTGTGATGCTGTTGAGTGCGTTGTTGCCCAATAATGCATTTGCTGCTGAAGCTAGCGCACTGGGAATGGGTGGCAGTACCAGTGAGGAGTCGGCGAGTACGCCGATACCAGATTCATTCGGACGCGATACACCGCGCCATACCGTACAGGGCTTCATCAGTGCGTTAGGTGAAAATGACTATCTGCTGGCGAGTAATTATTTAAACTTATCAAAGTCTGACAATCCAACCACAATCGTTCGTCAATTCAAGCAAGCGCTGGATGCAGGCGGGCGTTTTCAGCCTGATTTGCAGATTAATAATACGCCTGAGGGCAACCTAACTGATCAGCTACCGCCAAGCCAAGAAAACGTCGGTGCGATTAATGTGGGTGAAAAAAGTGTGCCACTGATACTTGAAAGAGTGGTATCTAAGCAAGGAGAGCAGTACTGGCAGTTTTCTACAGATACGCTCAGTTCAATACCAGAAGTCATAGAAAATACCGAACCAACGTTAGTGTCTCGCTATACTTTTGATTCCTTAGAAGGCAAAAAGCTGTTTGGTTATCAAGTGGCGGATTTAGCCGCAGCGTTAATGATGACTGTCGGCAGCTTTGTATTTACTTATATCATGGTATGGCTGCTGTACCATCTATTACGCATCGTCTATCCTCGTGTGCGCGGCGTACCATTGCCATTACCTGATAAGGTCGTATTGCCTCTGGCAGTGGTCATCATGGCGCTGATATTGTCAGAAGTGATGGTGTATGCAGGCGTGTCGGTGACGCTACGTGAACCGATCAATCGTTTTACCGAGATTGCATCTTGGCTTGCATTGACTTGGTTGCTGTTACGAGTCATCGATGCCATATTCACTCGTGCGGTAAATTTAAGTTATAAGAAAAATTATACTGAACGTGTCTCAATCTTGGGGCTGCTACGCAAAGTGGTCAAAGCGTTGCTGCTGATCTTTGCCGTGATTGTTATCTTCGGCAATTTGGGTTTTGATTTGACCACGGGTATTGCCGCCTTGGGTGTGGGTGGTTTGGCATTAGCACTGGGTGCGCAAAAAACCATCGAAAACCTTGTTGGTAGTGTCGTGGTCGTGGCGGATTCGCCCGTACGTATTGGTGATTATTGTAAGTTTGGCACTTATGAAGGCACAGTCATTGATATTGGTATTCGCTCATCACGTGTGCGCACCTTGACGCGCACTGTTGTGACTGTACCAAACGGTGATTTCTCATCAATGCAGATTGAAAATTTTACATCCCGCGATATGTTTCGCTTCTTCCATCAGTTATATATTAAACGCACTGCTGATATTGATGTGGTATTTAAGATGGTCAAGGACTTGGATGAGTTTATAGATGAGCATTATTTGACCAACCAAGAATGGAATCAGGTCAATATTTTAGAGCTACGTCAAGACTGCTATATCATTCAATTACAGGCGTATGTTAATGCTAATGGCGTGACTGAATTCTATGACAAACAGAACGTTTTATTTGTTGATTTATTGAACCAAGTGGCGAAATATGATGTCGAGCATGCTTTGCCAACGCAGCAGCTTATTGTCAATCAAACTGAGCTTGAGCATCACATAGAAAACGAAATTGAAGATAAGAATAAGGAAGACAACGTCGCGGAAACGACAAAAGATATGTCAAATGATGACCATACTGATGATGATGCTAGCGACAATAAGGATAACAGCAACGATGATAAGCATGCCGTGGACTTGAGTAAAGATAACGTCAAGACAAATGAAAAGGGCAGCCAGCAAACGACTAAATCCGTAGAGAGTAAAAAAGACAATGCGTTAAAGGCATTGAGAAATAAAAGCCGTATGATAAAGAAAATCAAGTTCAAGTACGCAAAAAGAAAATCTGGCTTTTCTATATGGAATCAGCCATAAAATTATGGATTAAAAACTGTATAAGATAAGCACTTGAGGTAAGTATCAAGCGTTTATCTTATACGATCCACAAAAATTAGAACAGCAAAGAAAACGAGTGCTAGACTAAGCTTAAGCTAAGCGAGTTTGATAAGGTGAATCATCACTTGAGTATTTGGTATTATAAAGGAACAGCGGTTTGATTACGTAATAAGCCGTAGTATGACCATAGCAATAGACTGGCAGCGCTGCGATGTGGCGACCAATCTTGTGTTAGATTCTTTAACTGTTTTGGCGTTGGGCGTTCCGTTAAGCCTAATAACGCCGTCGCCGCTACTTTAATTGCTAGATCATCGACCGCAAGTACGTCTGCACGTTTCAGTGAGAATAATAAATACATTTCAGCCGTCCAGATGCCAATACCAGTAACGGCCGTCAGCACTTCTATTGCTTCTTCATCAGGCATAATTTCTAACGCAGCAAAGTCTATATCATGATCGACTAATGAGCGAATATAACGGGTTTTTTGTTTAGATAACCCTTGCGCTCTTAAGTCCTCATCTGTTGCTTTGATAATTGCCTGTGGATTCGTTAAGGCGGCATCAAGTAGTCTTTGCCAAATACTGGCTGCTGCTGCCACAGACAGCTGTTGACCAACCATTGCTCGCATCAACTGCTCAAACCCACCGACATTATGCCGTAGACTGGGCATACCAACTTGTTCATAGATAGACAAAAATCTTGGCTCGATAACAATCAAAGCCATGATATGTTCATGTAGCTGTTGCGTGTTCTCAATGATCTGTATGCTCATAAATGTCCGATCCTAACTTATGCAAATACCGCTATCGTTAGATGTTAAATATAGTGGCTGTAGTAGATAAGGATTAAATAGTGATTTTAAAATGAGCATAACAAAAAGGACTGCCAATAAGCAGTCCTTTTGATTCTTCATACTAACTCTAACACTAAAAATTATTCACCATCAGCTTTAGATTTTTTGAGCAGTACCAATACAGCACCGTTACCACCATCTTTTGGCGGTGCAGAGCAAAATGCCAATACTTCTGGTAGTTGACGCAGCCAACCATTGACGCAGGTTTTTAAAATGGCTTCACTGCCTTTACCATGGACGATTTTTACCATGGTCTCGTTTTTCTGTTTCGCTTGGCTTAGGAGTTGAGTCATGGCCACGCGTGCTTCTTCGATGGTACAACCATGAATATCTACGGCGTCATACCAACGTAGCTTACCTTTTTTAAGCTGATCAAAGATTTTATTCTGCAAAGTCGGCTGTTTGTAAGATAAATAGGCCTCAGCAGCGACAGGGTTGAGTAGTGCTTGCATATCTGACAAGCCAGCTCCCAAATCACTCGCTTCACTACCTTGCGCAGCAGCACGTTTAGACAAGGTGGTCGCATCAGGCTTGCCCGCTTTGCTAGCATTGGCAGGTGAGCGTACGTTTTTGTCTTCAAGCTGATTGACGCCATGCATTGCTTGCATAAACAGAACTTTGTCATCGTCAATATGCTCGCTAGCCATTTGCTTGACAGTCTTGTTTACTTGCTTTTGCGTGGGCAATGATACAGGCTCAGTAGGCTTTTGGTTTTCATCTTCAGGCGAATTGGTATCGCGACCCTTGCTAAGTTGGCCTTTTAGCTCTTTGAGCTGGTCTTGCATTTCTTTTGAAAATAGAGAGTTTGACATAGAAGTTAACGTATCGTTGGTTGATGAATGATTGATTTAAACTGTTCAGTAGACTTAAGCCACTTTACCCGTCTGCTGCGACGCCCGCAAGTAAGGATTGTAACGCTTGTCCAGGATGATCAGTCTTCATGAACTGTTCACCGATTAAAAAGTGCTGAATGTCATTATCTAACATCAAACGAATATCAGCGCTATTATGAATGCCACTTTCGGTGACGATAAGCGGTTTAAGCGTGCTATCCACATCAGCCGCCAGTGCGTCGATTAAAATATTTTTTAGATCCAGCGTGGTTTGTAAGTCGACATCGAAAGTATTCAAATCACGATTATTAATACCGTAAATATTATGCGCTGAGCGCGGTAGCTGTAGCGCACGTTCAAGTTCGAATTGGGTATGGACTTCTATCAATACATCCATACCCAATTCGATACTTAGCGCATGCAGCTCTTGTACTTGGGTGTCGTCAAGGCAGGCCATAATGAGTAAAATACAGTCAGCTCCCATCAGATAAGATTGATAGATCTGGTATACATCTATCATAAAATCTTTACGCAGTATCGGTAGGCTTACCGCATTAGCTGCTTGAATAAGATAGCTATCATCACCTTGGAAATAATCGCGATCAGTCAATACAGACAGACAGCTGGCGCCCGCTTGCTCGTATTGTTTGGCAAATAGGGCAGGCGCGAAGTTGTGATTGATAACGCCTTTAGAAGGAGATGCTTTTTTAATCTCAGCGATGATACCAATATTATGCTCTTTAGTGCTAGCCGCCCGCAGCGCCGCCGCGAAGCCACGACGTGGTTTGTTATCTGCCGCGACTTGCGCTTGTAAATCTTCAAGAGATAATACCTCGCGTGCGGCATTTACTTCTTCCACTTTAGTGGCGACAATGCGTTGCAATACGGAAGGAATATCTGTCTTAGTTTCTGTATGAGTCATGCTGGTATCCGAATATCGTTGAATGTAAATAGACAAAATAGCTAGAGTGCACAGTAATGGTGCTTAGCCGTTAAGCAGGAGTCACTAGTTGCTGCGTGTATGTGGCGAGAGACTCAAGCTTGAGTAGAGCATCACCATTCTGAATGACTTTTTGTGCCCGGCTCACACCATTAGAGTAGTTGCTGGCAAGTCCTGCGGTATATATGGCCGCGCCTGCATTTAGTGCAATCATATCACGTGCTTTAAGTACAGCACGATCTTGAGAGTTCTCTCCTGATAGAGCCGCGCGAATCAGCTCAAGACTTTGCGCTGGAGAATCTACATCGAGACCGATAAGGGTTTTTGACTCAATACCTGCATCTTCTGGCATCATCTCATAAACAGATATCCCACCGTCTTTTAATTCAGCGACAGTGGTTGAGGTAGCGAGACTGATTTCATCCAAACCGTCTTTTGCGCCCACAACCATGACATGACGTGCGCCTAAGTTTTTCATGACTTTAGCGATAGGCTCGCACAGCTGAGCGGTAAAGACACCGATTACCAGATTGGGTGTGCCAGCAGGGTTGGTTAATGGTCCTAAAATATTAAAGATGGTGCGCGCTTTGAGCTCGCGGCGTACTGGATTGGCATAACGCATCGCACTGTGATGATTGGGCGCAAACAAAAAGCCGATACCTTGGTTTTCGATACATTCTTTAGATTGCTCAGGAGTAAGTGCCAGACTGATACCTGCTTGCTCAAGCAAATCTGAGCTACCAGAGTTGGTAGAGACGCCGCGGTTACCATGTTTGGCTACTTGAGCACCAGCAGCGGCAGCAACCAATGCTGATGCAGTAGAAACGTTGAATAAATTGGCACCATCACCGCCAGTTCCGACAATATCGACTAAGTAATTACAGTCCCGTGGTTCGATATTGGCTGCTAACGCACGCATTGCACTGGCAGAGGCAGTAATCTCATCGATGGACTCACCTTTCATACGCAGACCAGTCAAAATAGCACCCATCATGGCGTCGCTACATCTGCCTTGCATGATAATCAGCATCACCTGATACATCTCATCAAAGGTTAAATCAATGTGCTGAAAAATTCGCCCCAAAGCCGTCGTCAGTAGCGTATGTGTCTCTTCATCAGACAGTTGAGCAATGTTAGTTGGGGTAGGGTTTTTATTTGTTTTTGTCGTACTCATTATGATCTCTCTTGATGTTTTTATACGTTAATTTTAAATTATAAATAAAATAGGTTTTATTTTGATTTTGTTATTAACGCCTTTTTTAGAACATGCTTTAATAAACTGTTAGCCGACTTGTGGTAGTTCATCTGAGGTTAGTGCTGACAAATGATGCGTTTGCAAAAAATTGTTGAGCAGCTGATAACCTGCTTCGCTTAAGATAGACTCAGGATGGAATTGTACCCCTTCTATCGCAAATGTTTTATGACGGATACCCATGATTTCTTCAATACTGCCATCACTGTTTTGTGTCCATGCGGTCAGCTCAAGACAATCGGGCAGGCTGGTTTTATCAATGACAAGCGAATGATAGCGCGTGACTTGTACGGGATTAGGCAAGCCTTCAAAGACACCTTGGTCAGTGTGATAGACGGCGGATAAGCGACCGTGCATGACTTCACCAGCCTTGACCACTTGTCCACCAAATGCTTGTCCAATTGCCTGATGTCCTAGGCAAATACCTAGTATCGGTATCACGCCCTGAAAAGTCTTGATAGCTTCTAGAGAGATACCAGCCTGATCAGGATCGCAGGGACCGGGGCCAATGACGATCGCATCTGGCGCAAGGGTTCTAATATTTTCAATAGTGGTTTGATCGTTACGCCAGACGGTGATGTCCTGCTGTAATTCACCGAAGTACTGTACAATATTGTACGTAAAGCTGTCGTAATTATCGATCATCAGAATCATTAGCGTTCTACTTATTGAGTTCTACTTATGGAGATGGTTATATAACGCCGTTATCTTACCACTATTTTGTAGACTATCAAATGTAGGGTACAGGCGACCCAAATAAGTGGTGAATAACAATCTATTTTGCTTGTTAGATGACATTCGTTAACATCTCAAACGCACTAAAAAAGTACATAATTTTTATTTATACATTTAATATGCACTAATTTAGTGCATAAGTGCGTTAGTAATGATTCTAGATAAACAATTTGCATGACACCACTGACGATAAATCTACGGCTGTAATATTGTCAAAGGTATTATAAGTTACTGTAATTATTATTAATAACTATACTTATGTCTTCGATATTTTTTTATTATAAAAAACTGGCATAGCCTTTGCATTATTACTGTTATGATTATCTTTGGTGATAAAGTGGTTCAATAATTATTATTAACAAGTGCCTGAAGAGTTCAGCATAATGAGTGATATGTTGTTAGAATAATATCGAACCAAAACACTGGCGGGTCTTATTAAGCGCATAACTCAGATGACTATCTTGACTAATAATATTGACAGTGCTGAGAATAAGCATAATATTAAACAGGATATTTAGCGCTAAACGCAGCGCTGACTGTTATCAAACCAGAGATTTTTAACCAACAGATTGTACCTATAATTTTAAATCGCAATAACCTAATCAACACAACGGAGACTATTTATGTCGAACAAACTACTAGATCTTATCCAATCCTCTAATGCTAAATGGGTTGATTTTCGCTTCACTGATACACGTGGTAAAGAGCAACATATCAGCTTTCCAGCGCATAGCGTTGACGAAGAAGTGATGGAAGATGGCAAGATGTTTGATGGCTCATCTATTGCTGGTTGGAAAGGTATCGAAGCGTCAGATATGATCTTGCGTCCTGATCCAGAGACGGCTTTTCTTGACCCGTTCTTTGATTCACTTACCGTAGTTGTTACTTGCGATATTATCGAGCCATCAACGCTACAAGGTTATGATCGTGACCCACGTTCTATTGCGCGCCGCGCCGAAGAGTACTTAAAGTCAACGGGCATTGGCGATACTGCTTATTTTGGTCCTGAGCCTGAGTTTTTTATATTTGATGATGTGAAATGGTCAATTGATATGTCTGGCGTTAGTCACAAGATCACGGCCGAAGAAGCGGCATGGTCGACTAACAATGACTATGAGTGGGGCAACATGGGACATCGTCCACGTGTTAAAGGCGCTTATTTCCCAGTACCACCAATCGATAGCTCGCAAGACATGCGCTCTGTTATGTGTGAGCGTTTAGAAGAAATCATCGGTGAAGGCTGTGTTGAAGTTCATCACCATGAAGTTGCGCCTTGCCAGTCAGAAATTGGTGTCGCTTTCAATACGTTAGTCAAAAAAGCCGATGAAGTACAGCAGCTAAAGTATGTTGTGCATAATGTTGCGCATCAGTTTGGCAAAACGGCTACCTTTATGCCAAAACCAATCGTTGGTGACAACGGTTCAGGCATGCATGTGCATATGTCAATCTCCAAAGATGGTGTCAATACTTTCTCAGGTGATGAGTATGCGGGTCTTTCTGAATCTGCACTGTATTTCATCGGTGGTATTATTAAGCATGCGCGTGCGTTGAATGCGATTACCAACCCATCGACTAATAGCTATAAGCGCCTAGTACCGCATTATGAAGCGCCTATCAAACTTGCGTACTCAGCGTCTAACCGCTCAGCATCTATCCGTATTCCACATGTTAGCAGCCCAAAAGCGGTACGTGTTGAAGCACGTTTCCCTGATCCAGCGGCCAACCCATACTTAACGTTTGCAGCGTTACTAATGGCAGGTCTTGATGGTATTCAAAATAAAATACATCCGGGTGAAGCGGCTGACAAAAACTTGTATGACTTACCACCAGAAGAAGAAGCACTCATCCCAACCGTTGCGGAGAGCTTAGAAGTTGCACTACAAGCCTTGCGTGATGATCATGAGTTCTTGTTAAAAGGTGATGTATTCACTGAAGACATGTTAGAGGCATTCATCGCTTTGAAAGAAGAAGAAGTGCAACGTGTCAATGTAACCGTACATCCCGTTGAGTTTGACTTATACTACAGCTGCTAATTTACAGCTAATACGCTCATAGCAAGCTCAATTCATAAAACCAGTTAAGGCAATCTTAGCTGGTTTTTTTACGTCTCAATAATAATTTGCTAAATCAACGGATCTGTCCTCTTTGAAATTATTACTGATTTAACGCCCAAAGTATCGCATAATAGATATTCATAATATTAGGTACTCATTAGGTTGACTGACTATGACTTCATTATCAAAACCGGTTTTTTCAAACAGTAAGTTAGGGTTAGCACTGATTGCTGCTACGATGATTAGTATGGCAACTCTCTACGCCCCTTTGGTAAATGCTGCGCCTATTTATAAAGTTATTGACGAAAAAACAGGTCAAGTCACCTTTACCGACCGCCCGCAAAATTATGAGCAGCAGGCAGGTAAAAAAATCAGCCAAACGGGTGTCACGACGAAAGAAAGTCGCGTCAGCTCAAGTAACAGTGACAACACGAGTAGTCCGCCTTCTTCTAGTAATGTTAATACGACTACGCAAAATACTGCTGCTAAAAATAGCCCTGACGCCAATTATCAGCTTGCTATTACTGAACCAAGCGCAGAACGTGCATATCGTCGCCCAGCCCAAAGCATTGATATAAAGGTGCAAGTGAAGCCGGAGTTACAAGCAGGTGATAGTGTCAGTATTTATTTGGATGGTAATGAAGTCGCGCAAGGTCTCAGTGCATCGATTGCAACGGTAGATGTTTTGCCAGGATCGCACAAGATAAAAGCCGTGTTAAAAAATGAGAAAGGTCAAACACTCAAACAAGTAGAGCGTACGGTTTATGTGATTCAAAACAATACAACATTGCAAAATAATAAGAAAATCGCGCAACAGCTTTTAGCTTATCAAAATCTACCTTGGTATCAAAAAGTACTGTTAAAAATGCGTCAAGAGGGCAAAAAACCGAATATGCAATCATTTACTAAGCCTATAGTGGATAAACCTATGACGCTTGAGCAACCCGTGATAAATTAACTTATAGTCAATGTGTCAATCATGGATAAGTATAAGAACCTATACAAAATAGAGTAACTTTATAAGTTGATTTCTTCTATATAAACATAAAGGCAAGCGCTGATTGCAGCACTTGCCTTTATGTTTATCAGGATATTTATCAATTCTATGTATTTATAGCTTATTTAGTCAATTCAATCGTACCGTTAGCAGTCACTGAGATAGTGCTATTGCCAGATTCAAAACTTTGGCTAGGTACTGATTCGTCTGCTGCGCCTGCTTTCATACTCATAGCACTATACATCGGACGTGGGTAGTTGCTACCTGTATTTAAATTCACATTGACCACACGATAGCCACGAGCATCCCAAGCGCGTGTTAGGTTTTTAGCTTGTTGCTGAAAAGCACGAGACGCATTGGTCATCAGCTTTTGCTCAAGCGCATCCTTTTTGGTATCTGAGACACCAAAGTTCAGATTGTCCATCACCAGCGTTTCTTGTAGGTCAGCGATGAGTTGGCTAGTTGCTGCAAAGTCGGTACTTTTTAAATCGATGTTTGCTTGTCCTGTCCAGCCAATGATTTTGTCATTTTTGTCATAGCGAGGGTAGGTGCGCTGTTGTCCGGTACTCACGGTAACGGTTGGATAGCGCTTAGCAATTTTCATGGCATTATTAATTGAGGTGTTGAGCGTTGTCGCTAGAGTTTTAGAATCCGTTGCCTGCGCTTTTTTATATAAGCTGGCTCGTACTTCATCATTCTGGATTTCTTCTTTTACTTCTGTCTGAAAGGTAAGCTGATCGTAGCCTGTTGGTTCTGCATGCGCGCTACCCATCATGGCTGTGAGTAGAAATGCAGTACCAGTCGTTAGAGCGGCTTTATTAAGTAAAGTGGTTTTCATAATGATCTCCTGAGTGAGTTATATCAATAGTATTTAGGTGAGCCATACCATAGGTAAGACTCGCCTTATTATGAGAAGCTGTCCATTTTAGTTATTAGTTGATACCGAGTATGCTCAGCTTCCTCAACTAAAATAGCAAAATTTAACAGGCTTGCTGTGAGAATTTTGTCACCTAAGTTACAGGGCGTTTGGAGGTAATAGAAAGAGTTTTACGATAGGGGTTGTAATATTTAAAAATTCTTGTATAATTTGCAACTGGTGGCTCCATTGGTAGCCTCGCAACATTGTTCTATGAACCCCGCCAGGACCGGAAGGTAGCAACGGTAATAGTCACAGTGTGTGCCGAGGATTTGCTTTTGGAGTCGCTTTTTTTTGCCTAAAATTTGATACCTGTTTTGATATTTAATCAGAAATGCTCGTTTGATCTATTAAGCCCTTCATTGTAAAGGGCTTTTTTTCGACCTTTTTTTGTCCGATTTTGACCTTTGATTGATTAAGATGGGTTAAAATACAATGTATTAACTTTTATTAACATTCTGGACACTTTAGGGTTTTCTTATGAAGATGTTTGTTTGGTTGTTCATTGCCTTCGTGCTACTAGTGATTGTGTTTGGCGTATCTATATTTAATAAATTGGTACGCGCTCGCAACCAAGCGAAAAATGGTTTTGCTCAAATAGATGTGCAACTGAAGCGCCGTCATGATTTGATTCCAAATTTGGTTGAAACTGCTAAACGCTATCTAACGCATGAAGAAGAGACGCTGACCCGTGTGATTAGTGCACGTAATCATGCCCAGAGCTTGCAAGACTCCAATATACATCAGCCAGACTCGCTTGAGCATATGGCGCTATTTGCCAAAGCTGAGAGTATGCTGTCTAAAGCGTTAGGGCAGTTTTCAGCGGTTGTGGAAGCTTACCCTGAGCTAAAGGCGGACAGCATGATTAAAGAGTTGATGGATGAGCTGACCAATACTGAGAACCGCATTGGCTTCGCCCGTCAGCACTATAATGACAGCGTGATGTTCTACAACAATGACCGCGAGGTATTCCCCAACAATCTTATTAGTACGACTTTTGGCTTTCGTCCATTAAGCCCGCTAGTTTTTGAAGACAGAAAGGTGATCGCTCAAGCACCTGTCGTCAATATGGGCTGATATTGAATTATATTCATATGTTCAGATGCGTTTAGCTATTTTTAAGTCAGGCATATAGATGGATTTTTTTGGTGAACAACGCACCCGTACCCAGCGAAGTTTGTTGCTCTATGGGCTATTTTTTCTTATTGTCTTTGCCCATCTGGCAGTAGCGCTGGGTATCATGGCGCTGCTGCTAACGATATTTACTGGTGGCATTTATCATTGGGTGTTGATACTGGTTGCTATCTGGACAATCGGTAGCTTTGTGATCGGTAGTTTTTTAGAGTACAGACGTTTAGAAGCGGGCGGTCGCGCTATTGCTCAGCGTGTGGGCGGGGTTCGGCTGTTTATCGACCACAGCCAAGATGCGTGGGAGCATAGTCAAGGGGTTGCCCATCAGCATGAGCCTATACCAAAGGTTCGTTTCAGCGCCCACCATATCGCCGTGCGTAATGAGCGAGATTTTCCGCCTGTCTACCGTCGTTATTACGAGATTGCCCAGCAGCTAGCCATTGCTTCGGGTGTACGTATGCCGATTCTTTATATACTGCCTGATGAGCAAGGTATTAACGGCTTCGTTGCGGGTCGTCATAGTCAAGATATGGTGTTGGTCGTCACTCAAGGCGCGATTGATAAGCTGTCCGATGAGGGGCTGTATGGGCTGATAGGGCATGAATATGGTCATATCTTGCATGGTGATGCCACTTTTAATTTGCAACTGATGGTGGTGCTGGCAGGCTTGCAATTACTCTATGACTGGAGTGATTCTATTAATAATTTTGGCGCTGGTAATCAACGCAGTCATCAGAATAGCCATCACAATTATTTTGATGATGCGGTCAATCGACGCAATCTATTGTCACAAAGAGCCGTCGATAGCCATGCGCGTAGCACTGAAGCCCAAACCGCCAACTTTACCACCCATAGTGAATGGGTAAGCTATTGGCAAAGTCAATCACAAAGCCAGCAGTCGTCAGCTAAGAGCCAGTCACGATGGCTACAAAATAATAATAAGTTCGATAGTCAAGCACCGCGCAATATTTGGACGTTGTTAATACATGGATTGAGTTTTTCGAGTATGGCCAGTGCGCAACTGATTAAACACAGCTTTAATCGCCAGCGTGAATTGCTTGCCGATGCGACCAGCGTGCAGCTGACACGCTCGCCGGCTATTATGGCAACACTGAAAGCCATTCATCAAGATTCGCTTGGTTCGCGCTTAACCAGTATCGCCGATATTAATGGTCTTAGTCACTTCTTCTTTGCTAGTAGTGGTGCTGATTTGGGTGACGTCTCTTGGTTTGCCACCCATCCGAGCTTGGCTGAGCGAATGAGTGCCATTAATGCCCACGCTTATCATGATTTTGCGATAAAAGTAGCTAAAGAAAAGCGCATAAATCAACAGAAAATAAAAGAGATATATGAGCAGCGGCGATTAGGGGATTGGGGCGTCATAAAAGCAAATAGCCTAAGCAAAAATAAACAAGAAAAAAATAGCCAATCATCAATATTTGAAACTCAATCAGCGTTAAATAACAATAAAAGCAATAACAATAAAAGCCTTACTAATAACAGCAATGATGTTATAGACAAAAAAATTACTGCTTTTCCTGCAAATGAAATAAAGAATGAGTTGGACGAAGATAAGGGGCTAGAGTTTGTTATCGAGAAAGATGTCGTTGTTGCAGGACGTTTACAGGTTCAAGCGCAAAATACCGGTATTCATCAGTTGCTCAAGCCATGGCAAGCAAAACCTGATAGCGATTTGCCATCGGATACATTGATTGGTATCGACGATAGACAAAAAGTTTCACTGCCGCAGTATATACTCAATCACAGTTATCACCCGCTCGGGGCGCAAGCTTTGATTGAAGCAGTTATGTTGTGCCATCAAGGTCGTATATTATCAACGACTGAGAGTTATGACTTGAGTGATATCTGGCTTGGACTTGCTAACGATAAAACGTCTGCTGCTGAAATCGATAATAACGCTAGCGCTAATATTAGCAGCCACCCCCAATTTTTAGCGCATACGATAGATCATAAATTATTAGCGGCAGTGGCACATCTTGATAGGCGTTTAGACAACGCATTGATTGCATTGGCAATAAAGCAACTGAGTCAGCATAACCTGTCAGAAACTGCTATCAATGAATTGCGTTTCAGATATGAAGAGAGTCATAGCAATCAAGATCATCAACATTATGTGCAGCAAAAAAAGTGTCGTACAATGCTGATGCGCTATCAACAGGGTATCATTGAGCTATTTGAACACTACCTCACGGCGGATTTAAGCCAAAATATCGCCGATAATATAGATAATGATGATTCTATTGATAAGCCTCAATTATTATCAAATCCTTTAGAAAATACCAACTCTCGGTTGCCATCGATTTTATCATTATGGCAAGCGCTACAGTTGCAGCAACTATTACCGATATTGTCTACTATATTGAACGAGACACACGTGCATGCTCAGCCTCAGCTATTATGGTTATGGCAGCAAGCATTGCAAGCGGGTAGAGATGATATTTATGACCAGCTTGACCCTTCAGAACAGGTATTTGATGGTCTCGATGTTGCGGCGAAAACAATGCTTGTTTTATTGGCTTATCGGCTATCAAAAGATGTTAAGGGTCAGGTCGTATCAGCACTAGATAGCTCAGTACACATTTCATCACCTATTTCAGTACTCGGCTATAATAATGACAGTGTTGCTCACTATCTTGTGGATTTGCGGCGTCACGCACGTTTGATTGATATTGACTTAGCCGCCGTTAGTGACGCAAATTTGCAATGGCTACTATTGACTACGCAAAATATAAATAGTGTTCAATTATTGGCAGTGATAGAAGCGGTGCCTATTTTATTAGCATCTGCCAGTCAGTCGTGTGCATCAGAAGCCAAAGGTGATGATAATTATCGACAGAGGCAACAGGGCGGCGCTCAAATAGATTATAATGTGATTAATAATAAGCCTTATGATTACAATGATTACCGGCAATGGCTGAGCACATTGCATACGGTGATGTTACACGATACGATAGTCAGTCAAGATGAATATGATTGCTTGTCCATGTTAGCCAATCATTGGCTAGGCGTTCGGCAGCTTTTTTGAGCCATGTCATTGATGGCATTTGAGTGTTCTTTTTTAAATTGAACCGACTATATCTTTAATCCTTTTTTTAACATCGTTCTTTAATATTGTTTTTGACATTAAAAGCCTGTAAATCCATTTTAGATAAGTAGGATAGTAAATAAGCATGAGTGATATCCAAGACCCGCTAATTATATTGCAGCATCGTATGCAGCAGCGCCAAATTTTAGCGATGATGGGTATCAATCAGTGGGTGCAGCCAAGCTCTGAGACCATAAATATCGCAGATATTTCTGCGCCTACTCTGCCTGAGCAGACTATAGCTAACTCAACTTTAGCTAATGCTAGCAGTTCTTCTGCGACGAGCACTGAACAGCCAACTATTGAGTCTCCCAATCGTGATGATATAAGCGTTGGGATGTCGCATTCAGCATCTGCTAATCACTATTATGATGATGCTAGTGAGATAGGTTTACACCATTCTGACCCGCAAAGCCCTATTACTTATAGTTTTGACTCGACTGCCTCTGACATCTCTAAGCCCGCCGTGACTTCCCTTGTAAATACAGTCGTTCAGCAAACTTCTATTGTTGATATAAATGATGCTTCGAGCTTTGAAAATGGCAGTTTTAAAGAAGAGGGCTTTCAAGAGGAAAGCTTTAAAAAGGTAGCACCCTTTGATTTGCAAGGTGGTCGTTATGGTGATTGGGTGATTTTGGTGGATATCCAAGCACTTAATCATGACAGCCAAAAACTGTGGCAAAATATCACCCAAGCGTTATCCATCAGTTGTGAGACGACATCGTTCCCTATCTGTGAAGGTATGGATACGGCTGAGCTTGCCAATGCCAGTCTTGCTGGATACGTCTTTAAAATCGGCCGTAGCGAAGAGATAAAAATTGCCGCATTGACAGTGTTGCCTGACGGTCTTGAACATCCTAGCGTGACTACTGTGCCCACACTCGATGAGATGCTTGCTGATAGTAGCCTTAAACGTCAGCTTTGGGAGCAGTTATCGAGTCACAGTTAAAGGCTTACCACTTACTATGATAGAGATTAAAAAATAACGATAAAATTCACCTTCAACATTCAACCTTTAATAACCACGATGACTTCATCATATTTAGGATATTGATTATGACCACTAAAGCCGCTCCTAACCGCGTACCCAATTTTTCAGCGGGACCTGCTACTATACCGACGGCCGTATTATCACGCGCTCAAGAAGAGTTGCTTGATTGGCAGGGACGCGGCATGTCGGTTATGGAAGTGAGTCACCGTAGTAAAGAATACATCGCCATTACCGAAAAAGCCGAAGCCAAATTGCGCTCGCTAATGGACATTCCAGATAACTATAAAGTTCTATTTTTACAAGGTGGCGCTAGCTTACAGTTTTCAGCGATTCCATTAAACTTGCTAAATGGTGGGCGCGCAGACTATCTAACGACGGGTGCATGGTCTGGTAAAGCGGTCAAAGAAGCACAGCGCTATGAAAAGCTTGGTCTTGGTGAAGTGAATCAGGTCGCAACGGGTAAAGACAGTAGCTTTACTGACGTACCAGCCCAAAGCGAATGGAACCTGAGCGAAGATACCGCCTATTTCCATTACTGCGCTAACGAAACCATTCATGGTTTGCAAATATTTGAGCCGCCACAAGTCGATGCACCAATTGTCGTCGATATGTCTTCTTGTATTTTGTCACAGCCCATTGATGTCTCTAAATTTGGCATGATTTACGCAGGTGCGCAAAAAAATATCGGGCCAGCAGGTCTGATTATCGTGATTATCCGTGAAGACCTATTGGGTCAAGCGAGTGAATGGTGCCCACTGCTGATGAACTATGAGCACCAAGCTGAAAAAGAATCCATGTCAAACACACCAGCGACGTATTCTTGGTATTTAGCAGGACTAGTGTTTGATTGGTTAGAGGAGCAGGGCGGCGTTGCTGCTATTGGCAAAATCAACCAACAAAAAGCTGATTTACTCTATAAAACGATTGATGATAGCAGCTTTTATAGCAATCCAGTTGATCCCAAATATCGCTCTATCATGAACGTGCCTTTTACCTTAGCCGACAGCAGCCTTGATAAAGTATTCTTAGAAGAGTCGGAAGCGGCAGGCTTGATGAATTTAAAAGGTCACCGCGATGTGGGCGGTATGCGTGCCAGCATTTACAATGCAGTGTCATTAGATTGGGTGCAGCAGTTGGTTGACTTTATGATTGCGTTTGAGAAAAAACACGCATAAATTAGCATGGATTTTAAAACAAAAGACGCAGCTTATAAAAGTTGCGTCTTTTTTTATACGCGTTAGTATTCTTTTAAGATAAATGATGCATCATGTAGCAACTCTAACGCTGCAAATCATTAGGTTAAAAAACCTAAGTTTGTTATGATAAAATTCTGCGGCACTCACTCTTTTTTAATTATATGGTAGCACTTAAGTAAAATTTCATCATATTCATTGGGCTCGCACAAGGGTTTGTTATAACTTTATTATGATAAAAAATACCATGCTAAAAGCCGTCTTACTTGCCATGACTGTAAGCTGGATACCTGCCAGTATCGCGGTGCCAATCACTACTACTGCGCTTGGTCATAATAGTACCACTGAGTATATTGACGTGCCCTTTATGCCTTATGCCAATCCAAAGGCACCGACAGGTGGTATATTATCACTTGAGGCGCGTGGTACTTTTAACGCGGCTAATAAATGGATGACCACAGGTGTGGCGATGGTTGGTACGGACTATCTATATGATACCTTGATGACTGGCTCATTAAATGAAGCCTTTACCATGTATCCGCAGCTGGCAACCAAAGTAACTTATGACCCTGATGATACCAGTTGGATTATCTATCATATTAATCCTGCTGCGCGCTTTTGGGATGGCACGCCGGTCACCAGCAGTGACGTCAAAGCGACTTATGATGCACTGTTAAATAAAGGTCCGATGTATATTCGCAGCTATTTGGGTGATATTAAAAATATTGAAATTATTAATAAGCAACAAGTAAAATTCATCTTTAACTCTGATGACAATAAAGAGATTTTATTAACCGTCGGACAGTTTCCTATTTTTGCTAAGTCCTCTATCGATACGGATTTTGAAAAAATAACGTTGACGCCATTGATGGGCAGTGGACCTTATAAGTTAGGACGTGTCGATGCAGGGCGCTCGGTCAGCTATGTACGTGATCCCAATTATTGGGGTCGTGATTTGATGGTCAATCGCGGTCGTTATAACTTTGATATGATTAAGTTTGTTTATTATCAAAGCGAAGAGATTGCCTTTGAAGGTTTTAAGTCTGGTCAATATCGTTTTCGTCCGGAGAATAAAGCCTCTAATTGGGCAACAGGTTACAATTTTCCCGCCGTCAAGGCAGGTTTGATTCGTAAAGAAACCATCAGTAGCGAAAATCCCGTGCCAATGCAGGGTTTGGTCATGAATATGCGACGTCCCATCTTTCAAGATATTCGCGTTCGCCAAGCACTGAGCAAGGCTTACGACTTTGAGTGGATGAATAAGACCTTGTTTCATGGGCAGTATGAACGCTTGCAAAGTTTCTTTCATGGCTCCGAGCTTGCCGCAACAGGGATGCCGTCTGCTGAAGAGATGCAGGTGCTTACGCCTTTATTACCGAAGCTTGAACCACTGCAACGTCAAGCCGTATTAATGGAGTGGCAATTGCCGACCAGTGACGGTAGCGGCTTTAACCGTAAAGGACTGTTAGAAGCGCGGCAGCTGTTGCTAGATGCTGGGTTTTATTATAACGATATGAAACTATATCAGCCCAATGGACAACTTGCTCAGATTGAGATATTGATGACAGGCGAAACCATGGGTCGGGTGCTGCTGCCATATATTCGAAATCTAAAGCGCTTGGGATTTGATGCGACGTTACGTCAAGTCGACGGACCACAATATTATGAGCGGGTACGCCGTTTCGATTATGATATGGTGGTCGATGTATTTGCTCAGAGTTTATCCCCTGGTGCGGAACAAGTTGGCTTTTGGGGTAGCTCAGCCGCTGACCAAGTGGGCAACAGAAACACTATTGGTATTAAAAATACGGCGATTGACACAGTAATAGATCAGTTAGGCAAAGCCAAGAATCGTGATGAGATTGTTTTATATGCTCAGGTGCTCGATCGCCTACTACGTGCTGGTCATTATTTAGTGCCCTTATACGGAAAATCAGCGACCAATGTCGCCTATTGGGATCAATATCGTCATACTGAAAAACTGCCCTCTAATGCCATCGGTATTGACTACTGGTGGACGGACAAAGAAGCAGAAGCACGTGTTAACCAATACTTGAAGCAATAATTTAGAACAATAAAGGAAATAACGCTGCATCTTAAAATTTTATTTGGTTTAAAAAAAACCATAAAAGACATCAGCAATAAAGATAACTACTGGTAAGGATTTAATATGACTATCCGCATTCACCCAATCAAAGCGTTTAATGACAATTATATTTGGACATTGATTAATGAAAATAATAAACAGGCGATCGTTATTGATCCTGGTCAAGCTGAGCCTGTCATGAGTTATTTGGAAGAAAATAAATTAGAGCTGACGTCTATCTGGACGACTCATCATCATCATGACCATATCGGCGGTGTCGCAGAACTGCAAGAGTCTTATCCGATGACGCATCTGGTTGCGCATACTGAGCATAATGTCGATGAAGATCAAACCATCAAAGATGGCAGTACCGTCAGTGCGTGGGGCTGTGCAGCACAAGTATGGGATGTGTCCGGTCATACTGCTAGCCACGTGGCTTATATTTTGGATATTGACGGGCTTAAACATTGCTTTTGTGGCGATACTTTATTTAGTGCTGGATGCGGACGGGTATTTACGGGGACGATTGAGCAATTACACAACAGCTTTAAGCGTTTAAATGGTTTGCCAGCTGAGACGCTACTATATCCTGCGCATGAATACACTGCCAATAATCTGCGCTTTGGACTATCTATTGAACCTACTAATGAAGCAATGCAGCAAACTCTGGTTCAAGCAGAAGAAAAAACCACCCAAGGTATTCCGACGTTGCCAGTCTCTCTAGAACATGAGCGCGCAGTCAATGTGTTTTTACGGACGCAAGAGCCGAGTGTGATAGCAGGGGTGAAGTCTAAAGCAACCATCGATGATGATAAATCTTTGGCTGTATTTGCTGCGCTACGTGAGCTTAAAAATAACTTTTAAACCATAACGGGCGCTTCGACTGACGTTTTGATAGTTATTAGCTGCGTATTCTTTCTGTCGTCATATTTATTATCTTAGGAAGCCACCGTTATGGGTCGTTATATCTTAAAAAGGTTACTGCTGATATTACCGACGCTTTTTTTGATATTGTTGGCGAACTTTGTGATTGTACAAGCAGCGCCTGGTGGTCCTGTCGAGCAGCAACTGGCGCTTATTGAGCAAGGTGCAAAAGACAATGCACTTGGCGGTAATATTGGCGCAGGTAGTGCGGGAAATAACAGTACCTATCAAGGTACGCGTGGCTTATCTGAGGAAATGGTTGCAGCGATTAATGCCCAATACGGGTTTGATAAATCGGCACCTGAGCGCTTTTGGCTCATGTTAAAGAATTACGCTCAGCTAGATTTTGGTGAGTCTTTTTTTAAAGGACAGTCGGTAACGGATTTGATTATCGAGAAATTACCCGTTTCTATCTCGCTTGGGCTCTGGAGCACGTTGCTGATTTATATGATAGCGATTCCACTAGGTATCTATAAAGCCATGCATCATGGCTCGGGGATTGATAAAGTTACTGCCATGCTACTGGCTATCGGGCATGCAATACCCGTTTTCGTATTTGCCGTTATATTACTGGTGTTTTTTGCCGGTGGTAGCTACTGGAATATCTTTCCACTGCAAGGCTTGACCTCTGAGAACTTCGATCAATTAAGCACGCTGGGCAAAATCAAAGATTACTTTTGGCATTTGGCGCTACCACTGCTAGCAAGTACGGTTGGTGGTTTCGCTGGCTTGACTTATTTGACCAAGTTTAGCTTTTTGGAAGAGCTCGGCAAGCAATATGTGCTTACTGCTCGTGCTAAAGGTTTGGCTGAGCGTCAAGTGCTATACGGACATGTGTTTCGTAATGCCATGCTGATTATTATTGCAGGTATTCCAGCGGCTATCGTTGGCATTTTCTTTGCCGGAAACTTCTTAATCGAGATTATCTTTAAGCTTGATGGTTTGGGTCTCTTAGGTTTCGAAGCCATTCAGCAGCGCGATTATCCCGTAATATTCGGTACACTATTTATCTTTACCTTGGTCGGGCTATTATTACAGTTAATCAGTGATTTGAGTTATCACTTAATTGATCCTCGTATTGATTTTGAGGGGCGCTAATGTCAAGTTATCCATTACCTTCAACGCCTTCATCTGCATCTCCTATCTCTATGCCAAAAAAACGTCGCCTAAATCCTATCTGGCAGGCACGCCTAAACCGCTTTCGCCGTAATCGTCTAGGCGTCGTATCATTATTCATTTTTGCGCTGATATTCGTCATTTGTATGGCAGCCAATGTGATTGCCAATGACAAGCCGCTACTAGTGAAGTATCAAGGCGATTATTACTTTCCTGTCCTAAAGGCCTATCCTGAAACGGCTTTTGGTGGGGTGTTTGAGACTGAAGCCAATTATAAAGACCCTGCGGTGCAAACGCTGATTAATGAGCAGGGTTTTTACATTATGCCGCCGATTCCATTTGCCGATCAGACACCAAACGTTGAGCTGGGTATTCCATATCCAGCAGCGCCCAACAGCCAGAACTGGCTTGGTACTGATGACTTGGGTCGCGACGTGTTGGCACGGATACTTTATGGCATGCGGGTGTCATTATTGTTCGGCTTAGCATTGACACTTGCTGGGGCAGTGATTGGTATTATCGTCGGTGCAATACAAGGTTATTACGGTGGTTGGATAGATTTGGCAGGGCAGCGCTTCATGGAAGTATGGGGCGGTATGCCGCAGCTGTTTATGATTATTATTTTGGTCAGCTTATTCAGCCCTAGTATCTTCATGCTATTTGCAATGATGTTATTATTTGGTTGGATGGGACTGGTTGGTTTGGTACGGGCAGAGTTTTTGCGCGCGCGTAACTTTGACTATGTACGTGCCGCGCGTAATCTTGGCGTTTCGGACAGTCAAATTATGCTTAGACATATTTTGCCCAATGCCCTAGCGTCAAGTTTGTCACAGCTACCATTTATATTGACAGCTAATATTATCGCTTTAACAGCATTAGATTTCTTAGGTTATGGCTTGCCGCCTGGATCACCGTCGCTCGGCGAGCTGATGGTACAAGGTAAAAATAACCTCGATGCACCATGGCTTGCGCTATCTGGTTTTTTTAGTTTGACCTTTATTTTATCACTGCTAATATTCGTTGGCGAAGCGCTACGTGATGCGTTTGATCCGAGGCGCTCCTGATATGACAACTGATGATGTGATTACTGATAGTTTGACAACTACTAATATGACGATTGCTACTGAGCAAAATGCCCATTTACATGATAGTCATAGCAATAACCAAAATAAGCTGATGCTGACCGTGGATAAGCTGAGCATTGTTACCAATACTGGCGTAACGTTAGTTGATAATCTGTCTTATGCGCTGCGGCAAGGACGAACCCTTGCTATCGTAGGTGAATCAGGCTCTGGAAAATCCATTGCAAGTCTCGCGCTATTAGGCTTATTGCCAGACAGTTTGACTGTTAGCGGTGAGGTGAAGCTAGCAGGGTTGACGGTGCTACCGATAGCCAATGCCAATGTTAGTGCTAAGGCACGTAACGCTGCGCTGCGCTCTATTCGTGGGCAGCGCATCGGCATGGTGTTTCAAGAACCGATGACGGCGCTCAATCCACTACATACAGTTGCCAAACAAATTGCTGAATCACTACGTCTAGTTGGTGTGCTCAAGAAACAATGGCAAAGCCAAACAATCGATTTACTAAATGATGTCAATATTACCAATCCGATTGATAAGTTGAACCGCTATCCGCACGAGCTATCAGGTGGTCAACGTCAACGGGTCATGATTGCCATGGCATTAGCACAGCAGCCAGATATTTTAATCGCTGATGAGCCGACTACCGCGCTTGATGTGACTCTGCAACATGAGATTCTTGCTCTATTAGATGATCTTAAGCGTCAGCATAATATGGCGATGGTGCTTATTAGCCATGACCTCAATCTGGTCAGGCGCTACAGTGATGACGTCATCGTCATGCGCCAAGGTAAAACGATTGAGCAAGGGCAAACCGCAGCGGTGTTTAACCAGCCTAAAGCCGAATATACCCGCTCGCTAATCAAACAAGACTTTGGCCAAGCACTGAACTTCTCTAATGATGATAAAATTCAGCAATCAACTGTATTGCAAGTCAGCAATTTACAAGTACAGTTTCCCATTGAAAAAAGTCTGTTTGGTGGTACTAAGCGCTGGTTTGATGCGGTAAAAAATGTCGATATGACGCTACAGAAAGGGTGGGCGTTAGGCATTGTAGGTGAGTCCGGCTCTGGCAAAACCACGATAGCGCTTGCATTAAGTCAATTGCTTAGCAATCAAGCGCGTGTGGGTGGCGAAATAATGGTCAATGGACAAGATATTTCAGTATTGTCCAAGGGTGAGCTACGTCAGTTTCGCTCGCAAATTCAAATGGTATTTCAAGACCCCTTTGCCAGTATCAATCCACGTATGACGGTGATGCAAATCATTGAAGAAGGATTGCTCGTACAAGGCGTTGATAAGGCAGCACGGCAGCAGGCGGTGATGGATAGCCTTACTACCGTGCATCTGCCAGCTGAGTTTTCGCATCGCTATCCGCATGAGCTATCAGGTGGTCAACGTCAACGGGTAGCACTTGCTCGCGCACTCATTATGCAGCCGAGTCTATTGATATTGGATGAGCCGACGTCCGCGCTTGATAGTACCACGCAGGTCACTGTAGTTAGCTTGCTGCGTGAAATTCAGGAAAAATTGCAAATCAGTTATGTGTTTATTAGTCATGACTTAAAAGTGGTGCGCGCCTTATGTCAGCAAATTATGGTGCTTAAAGATGGCATATGTATTGAGTCTGGACGTACTGAAGATGTTTTTAATAGCCCACAGCATCCCTATGCGCAGCAGTTGCTGCAGGCGAGTATGATTTAGCTTAGCCAAAAAGAGTTAAGCAGATAGAGCCAAATAAGCAGAACATGGCAGTTCATACTAATTGCGATATCCTAAAAATAGCAGTGATACAATAAGTTAAACAGACGTTCACTTTAGTTAGATGCTTAAATTTGTTTA
This sequence comes from Psychrobacter sp. UBA6739, assembly GCF_002453835.1. Classification (NCBI taxonomy): domain Bacteria; kingdom Pseudomonadati; phylum Pseudomonadota; class Gammaproteobacteria; order Moraxellales; family Moraxellaceae; genus Psychrobacter; species Psychrobacter sp. UBA6739. The sequence goes on along the minus strand of NZ_DKHR01000027.1, from coordinate 8,994 downwards.
ATTTTTAGTTAAAGAGCAGTTTAAATTGCTGCTTTAAAGGATTGTCATCGCTATTATTACCATCATTAAAAAGGATTTTTACTCATGAAAAAACAAAATAGTATTGTTAAATTAGTAAATAACAAGTTAGTAAATACCAATGGATTGCAGCAAGTTGGTTATTTAGCCGTTGCTAAAACACGCGCTAAAGTCTTAAAAGCGTTCGCTTATGTTGTTCCAATTAGAAGACCAATGCTATTTGTCGGTGAGAGCTCTTGTGAAGAGCTATGTGATATGGCTATCAACGAAGGCAGCACCAATGTATTTATCGTTACTGATGCCGTGCTTAATAAGCTTGGCATTCCAGCCAAAGTGACTGATTATCTAGATAGCAAAAATATCAGCTATACCGTTTATGACGGCATTACCCCAGACCCTACTTTTAACGTTGTCGAAGAGGGACTGCGAAAATCTATCGATGCTAAGTGCGATTCGATTATTGCCATCGGTGGTGGTTCGGTCATTGATGCGGCTAAGATGATTGCGATGTCACAAGGCAATAGCTGCAAGCCGCAACAGCTTATCGGCATTCTTAAAGCCAGAAAGCCTTCGATGCCGCTTTATTGTATTCCTACCACGGCTGGCACAGGTTCAGAAGCAACCCTTGGTGCAGTAGTATCAGACGATAAAACGCATCAAAAAGCGCTGTCTATTGACCCAAGAATGGTGCCATTAGCAGCGGCTATTGACCCTGTTATTATGAAAGGCATGCCTGCTCATATCACAGCAGATACGGGTATTGATGTATTGACCCATGCGTTAGAAGCTTGGATGAGTGCTAATGCGAGCGTCGAGACCGATTATTATGCGGCTTCTGCGGTCAAATCTGTGATGCAAAACCTACCGCTGGTCTATAAAGACGGCGGCAATCTTAAAGCCAGAGAAGCAATGGGTATTGCCGCTCATTACGGCGGTATCGCCTTTAATAAAGCGGGTCTTGGTTATGTGCATGCTATCGCTCACCAGTTAGGCGCGCACTATAGTATTCCTCACGGTCGTGCCAATGCCATCGTGCTGCCGTATGTGCTTGATGTCAATTGTCAAGGAAGTAAAAAAAGACTGGCAGAGTTGGCTAGAAAAACAGGTATGGTAAAATCGGGACAAGCTAGCAAGAGTGATGCTGAGATTGCCGACGACCTCATCGCGCAAGTACGTGAACTGATTGCCACCTTGAATATCGATCCAACGGTGAAAGGCATGCAAAGCAGTGATTTTGATAAAATTGCCAAAGCCGCTGCAAAAGAAGTCAGTGATACCTATGCCGTACCAACGTATCTATCAGCGTCTGAAATCAAGGCTATTTTAACCAAGATTCAGCAAGCCAGTGATGAGCGTTCTGCTGCAAAATAAAAGAATAACTAAGCTATATTGATATAATATAAAAGAGCACACTACGCTGTCCGTAATGTGCTCTTTTTTTAATAATCATACTTTGTAGCAAACTTATCTTATTAAGAAATTGTGTATAATTTAGGATTATACTGTTTAATTATATTAAATAATATCTAATTACTGTTAAATTTTTATAACAATATAGGTATAGTTTAGTGAGGTCAAAGAGTTATCATAGTTTAGTGAGGTCAAAGAGTTATCATAGTTATATTATATTACTTTTAGGAGGTATCGATGAATCATAAATTAAAGACGGGTGCTATTACGATGGCTGTAGCAGCCATCAGTATGGTTTTCGTTGGCTGTGCTGCCACCGAAAATACGCCCGCTGTGAAAAATACTGCCATCGATAATCCTTATGCGCCAACGGATCCAAATCTCGCAGTTGCTACGGTCGCTGGCGGTTGTTTTTGGTGCGTGGAAGCGGGTTATGAAAAAATACCTGGCGTTGTAGAAGTGGTCTCTGGCTATACCGGCGGTCAATCGACCAATCCAACTTATAGCACTGTATCAGCAGGCGGCACAGGGCATACTGAAGCGGCCCAAGTCTATTATGACCCGACGAAAATCACCTATAATGGTATCGTTCAAGCATTATGGCGAATTGGGGATCCTACCGATGACAAAGGTCAGTTTGTAGATCGTGGTACTCAGTATCGTCCCGCTATTTTTTATAATAATGCACAAGAAAAGCAGATAGCAGAAGCTGCTAAGCAATCACTGCAAGACTCTGGTATCTATAGCAAACCAGTTGTGATTGAAATTGTTGCTGCTAGCAAGTTTTACTCTGCTGAAGAGTATCATCAAGATTATTATAAGAAAAACCCAATCCGCTATAAGGCTTATACCTTTAATTCTGGGCGCTATCAGTTTATCGAAAATGTCTATGGTAAAGACTACGAGCTGGATTTTAGCCAGTTTAAACCTACGGCGGCAGATAGCGTACAGGCAACATCAAACAATGCGTCTGCTACTAAAGCTAGTACAGGATTCAATCCAGATACCTTTGTGAAGCCTGCACAGGATGAGCTAAAGCAGTCACTCAGTGACATTCAATATAAAGTCACTCAAAAAGACGGCACCGAACGCGCTTTTGATAATGAATATTGGGATAATAAAGCGCCTGGGCTGTATGTCGATGTGATATCGGGGGAGCCACTATATTCCTCTCGTGATCAATACAAATCTGGCACTGGCTGGCCAAGCTTTACCCGTCCATTGAGCACGGATATGGTCGTTGAGAGGGAAGACCGAGGTATATTCGGCACCCGTACCGAGATTCGTAGTCGCTATGCAGACTCACACGTCGGTCATGTATTTGACGATGGTCCGGCACCGACGGGTAAACGCTACTGTATGAATTCAGCGGCAATGCGTTTTATTCCACTGGCACAGATGGAAGCAGAAGGTTATGGCAATTGGATTGCTGAAGTAAGCTAGGTTAGTTAAGCCTCGTTATATTGTAATCAAGGATTGATTGCTAATTATTAATGATAGCTATATTGAAAGGTACGCATTAAAAAAGGATACTTAAGTATCCTTTTTTATTATCTATGGTTATTTGAAGCGTTAGAATGCAGGCTGACGTCTAGGGATCGCACTCAAAAACTCATTGCGCGCTTGATTGTCATGGACAAATTCACCCAACATCGATGTTGTACGTGTGGTGGATTGCTGCTTATTTACGCCGCGCATCATCATACACATATGTGCTGCATCCATCACTACTGCTACACCGCGACAGCCAGTGACATCCATGATAGTTTGTGCCACTTGTTCGCTTAAATTTTCTTGAACTTGCAAGCGGCGGGCGAACATGTCGACGATACGGGCAAATTTTGATAAGCCCAGTACTTGACCATTGGGTAAATAGCCTACATGAGCGATACCATGAAAAGGCAGCATATGATGTTCGCACAATGAATAAAATTCAATATTCTGTACCAATACCAGCTCGCGATTGCTCGATGGAAACAGGGCGTCGTTGACGACTTCATCCAAGCTTTGATGATAACCTTGGGTTAAATGTGCAAAAGCTTTCGCGGCACGCATCGGCGTTTCTTCAAGACCGGGACGCTGTAAGTCCTCGCCAGTTGAGAGAATCAGTTGACGATAAGACTCAACGCTTTCTTGGTAATTTGATGCTATTGTTGGGGTGTTACTCATAAGTTTGGCAGCCATCCAAAATGTGGGTGTAGCTTAACGCTAAATCCCTAATTACGAACAGTTACAAATAACTGTTGTAAAGGATTTTTATAAAAATTGTGCAAGCTGGGAAGGGCTGTGATTATACTTGAAATCTACTTAACTTCATACTGCTGTGGCGAGCAGTTGGGCGTTTAATCGATATTAGAAGACATTATAAGGGAATACAGTTTACGACTGTTTACTTAAATTAATTCGTGTATAATGACTTATTTTATAATTTATGCTTTTTACGCTGTGATATTCATCGTATCTAATCACTCTAAATAACCTAATATGATTAAATAATTTTGATCGACCCAAAAGGAAATATTATGCTACTACAAGGACAACGATTTGTCGTGACAGGCATTGCGAGCAAACTGTCTATCGCTTGGGCTATCGCTGAGGCACTGCACCGTGAAGGTGCCTCATTAATTCTCACTTATCCTAATGATAAGATCAAAAAGCGTGTCGATATGGCAGCGGAGAAATTCGAAGCAGATTTGGTACTTGAGTGTGATGTGGCGTCTGATGAGTCTATCGCTGCCTGCTTTGAGCAAGTCACTGCCCATTGGGGTGATGGAATCGATGGTGTGGTACATGCGATTGGCTTTGCACCGATGGATCAGCTTGATGGCGATTTTGTTAAGGCGACGACCCGTGAAGGCAGTCAAATTGCCCATGATATCTCAAGCTATAGTTTTGTGGCATTAGCCAAAGAAGCTCGTGCTTTATTGGCCATGCGTCACGGTTCGATGCTGACATTGACATATGAAGGTAGTATCTCGGTATTGCCAAACTACAACGTCATGGGTATGGCAAAGGCCAGCCTTGAAGCCAGTGTTCGCTATTTGGCTACTTCGATGGGCGGTGAAGGCATTCGTGTCAATGCGATCTCAGCAGGTCCTATTCGCACACTTGCCGCCAGTGGTATCAAATCATTCCGTAAAATGCTCGATATCAGCGAAAAAATCGCGCCGCTACAACGTAATATCACACAAACCGAAGTTGGTAATGCGGCGCTTTTCTTGCTATCACCTTGGGCATCTGGTATTACCGGCGAGATTATGTTTGTTGACGCAGGTTTTAATACCGTTGCTATCAGTGAGCAATTAATGATGCTTGATGAGCCGAAATAATGCTTTTCAATAGTCGGTTGTAGGGTTTTATACATCAGGAAGGCAGCCAATCGGTTGCCTTTTTTGGTTATAATAGATGCTTTTTGGTGATAAGCCATTAGGCGGCGAATATGATAACCAAATTACCAAAGTGGATATTGTGGGGCGGGGCAGTATTGGCATTCAGTGCTGGCTGTGTTAACACTGCTGCGTTAATGGGGTTTACCAATCTATCGGTTTCTCATGTCACTGGCAACGTAAGCTTATTTGCAGCGGCTATTGCTTACTTGGATGTGCGTAGTATCTTGTATATCGGTGCGCTGCTATTGTCTTTTTTGGCAGGTGCGATACTGAGCGGTTATGTGATTGGGCAGACATCATTAAAGTTAGGTAGGCGCTATGGTAGTGCGCTATATATCGAGGCGGCACTGCTAATGGCCAGCTACTGGTTGTATCAGCAGCATGATTATTTAGGACAGTTGGCAGCGGCAATGGCATGCGGATTACAGAATGCCATGGTAGCGACTTATAGTGGCGCGGTTATTCGTACCACCCATTTGACAGGTTTGACATCAGATATGGGCGCAGCGATTGGCAACTGGTTGGCGGGTCGATCGATCAGCAAACCGACATTAGGGTTCCAAGCCATTATTTGGTATTGCTTTTGCGGTGGCAGCGCCGTTGGAGCATTTTTATTCGCCAAGGTTGGTTATGAAGCGCTATTTGTACCCATTGCTATCGTCTTGACGGCAGCATTTATATATAACTACGTCTCAGATCGCCTGCCAGAAAAAAGAGAGCCAAAACATAAAAGGCGCTTGTCATAACAATAAGCACCTTTCATGTTCTGGTTTTTTTATATTGTAGCTTGGGATAATCTAAAATGTTCGCTTACTTCTCATCTTCATGGTCTTCATGTTCATGCATGCCCTGCATCATATCGAGTGCAGAGTCATCGGTACGCTGCTGATCTTTTTTAGCCAAACCGTCTTGATTGATATCTCTTGGTGCCATTTTAGTGGTTGAGTCTGTTTTATTTGCATCTGTCATAAAGTGCTCCTATTTATTGTTATTCATTTTTCGATATAAATACTAATAAAAAATAGTTGTTAAGCTATTACTGGTATTAGAAATTTATTTTGACTTATTTAGTATGAGATAGCACCATACGCTTGTACATACTAAGTGTACGCTTGTTTAGTGACGATGTGTAACCGCATATCACAAGGCTTGCTGTTTAATGAAAAGCAATTACTTGGTTATCAGTTGCTCTCACTCCCTCTTAGAGTTCGGTTCAAAAATAAAAAACTCATGAGATAAATGTCATCTCTATAAAGTACCGTTTTAAGGTACATTTCCTAAAACGCATTAAAGTAATTCTTTACCTATGAAATAACCATATTTATTGCAAATTTTATAGGGGCTTTTTTATAAAGGCTTTGTTGTATCAGATTTTTGTTATATATCTGTTATGATAACGGCGTATTTTTTGCGGTTGCTGGTTGAACTACCGTCAATCGCTAACATGCGTTTTTATTTTAGCGTCTTTTTACACTGTCTTTGGGAAAATAAGGACATTTTATGTCAGAGCAAAAATTAGATAGCCATCTTCCTGATGATGGCAATGAGTATTTATTTACCGATACCTTTCCAAAGGGTACTGGTAAAGGGTTGATAGTGGTCGCTATTGCGGCGGTTATCAGTATGATTATTTATAATGTATTGCCATTCGATATCAATGCCAATAAGGGTCTTGCCTTATTGTTCTTCATCGGCGTATTGTGGCTAACGGAAGCGTTGCACGTCACGATTACGGCACTATTGGTAGTCGTGGTTGGTGCCCTAGTGGGTATACCAGAATTCGATGCTGAAATAGGCTTACAAAGCTTTGCCAATCCGACCATTTATTTGTTTTTTGGTGGTTTTGCTTTAGCGGCAGCCTTGCATGTGCAGCAATTGGATAAAAAAATTGCCCTGAAGATTTTATCGATGTCAGGTGGCAAATTAAGCACAGCGGTATTTTTGATATTTGGCGTGACCGCATTTTTGTCGATGTGGATATCGAATACTGCGACGGCGGCGATGATGTTGCCATTAGCGCTGGGTATTTTAACGCAAGTTGACCGTGAAAAAGACCGAGGCACTTTTGTATTTGTACTATTAGGTATCGCTTACTCAGCAAGCCTTGGTGGTTTAGGTACGATCGTTGGTTCGCCGCCAAATGCTATCGCTGCAAAAGCGCTCAATATTGCTTTTGTGGACTGGATGAAGTTTGGTGTGCCGATGATGCTGGTATTATTGCCGCTATTGTTAGGTGCAATGTATGTGTTTTTGAAGCCCAACCTGAATCGTAAAATTGTACTGGTTGAAGATGAACCTATTGTATGGAATAAACCTCGCGTAGTGACGATTATCGTCTTTATTGTCACCGCATTGAGCTGGATTTTCTCCAAAAAGATCGGCGCCGCGCTTGATATTACAGATACTGACGCGGTTATTGCCTTATCAGCTGCTGCCGCTGTGGTCAGCTTAGGCTTGGTATCGTGGAAACAAGTGTCTGATAATACGGATTGGGGCGTACTCATGCTGTTCGGCGGTGGTATTGCCCTGTCGACGATTCTGAAAGTGTCAGGTGCCTCTTTGGTATTGGGGGAGACGGTCGCTAATGCGTTGTCTTCTGCACCGCTTATCGTGGTGATGATTGCGGTATCAGCATTTATTATTTTCTTAACGGAGTTTGCTTCTAATACCGCTTCTGCCGCACTGCTGGTTCCCGTATTTGCTGCCATTGCAGAGCAGATGGGTTTACCACACGAAGTGTTGGTATTAGTCATCGGTATTGGTGCATCTTGTGCCTTTATGCTACCCGTTGCGACACCGCCAAATGCGATTGTCTTTGGTACGGGATTGATTAAACAGAGCGAAATGATCCGTACGGGTGTCATTCTTAATATCATTGGGGAGTTTCCCAAACTTTGTGTAACTGCTTATAATCCACTAACCGGAGAATAAGCAATGACTACTCAATCTGACATTAAAAAACTGGCCGAGCAAATGGCCAGCAGCATGAACAGCTTTGATGATATCAAAGACTTCCAGAAGCAGCTCATGCAGTCGTTTATCGACACTGCCCTTGAAGCTGAGATGGAAGACCATCTTGGCTACCCCAAGCATGAAAAGGCGGATAAGCCAAACAAGCGCAACGGACATACTAGAAAGACCGTCCGCAGTGATAGCGGCGCGCTTGAGATCTCCACCCCAAGAGACCGTGATGGTGACTTTGAACCTGCGTTAGTGCGTAAGCATCAAACCCGTATCAGTGGCCTTGATGATAAAATAATCATGTTTTATGCCAAGGGTCAAACCACCACTGAAATTGTCGAAACCATCAAAGACATCTACGACGTTGATATATCAAGCTCTCTTGTCTCAAGAGTCACGGATAACCTCTTAGATGACATCACCGCATGGCAGAACAGGCCACTGAGCAGCATCTATCCTATCGTCTATTTGGACTGCATCGTCGTGAAGATACGTCAAGACAAGCAGATCATCAACAAGGCTATCTATCTAGCGCTAGGTGTTGCTCTTAACGGTAAAAAAGAGCTGCTTGGTATGTGGTTATCAGAGAATGAGGGCGCTAAGTTCTGGCTGGGCGTTCTCACTGAGCTACAAGACCGCGGAGTACAAGACATCTTAATCGCTTGTGTCGACGGCTTAAAGGGCTTCCCCGATGCTATCAACACCGTTTATCCCAACGCTCAGGTTCAGCTGTGTATCGTGCATATGGTGCGTTACTCCATGAAGTTTGTACCATGGACGGATAAGAAGGCCGTAGCGGCTGATTTAAAGGCCATCTATGGCGCTGATACGCTTGAGATGGCAGAGGCCAATCTTGAGCACTTTGATGAGGTGTGGGGCGAGAAATACCCGCACGTGGTTAAGTCTTGGCGCAATAACTGGGAGGGCTTAACGGTGTTCTTTGGCTACCCTAAAGACATCAGAAAAGCGGTTTATACCACCAATGCGATAGAGT
>NZ_DKHR01000027.1:0-187 GCF_002453835.1 Psychrobacter sp. UBA6739 | reverse complement strand
TAAGGTGTTCCCCTCTGATCAGGCTGCATTTAAAGTGGTCTATTTAGCAACTCAGCAGGCATCCAAAAAGTGGTCTATGCCCATTCGTAACTGGACGTCTGCTTTAAATCGCTTTATGATTATGTTTGATGATCGTATTAGTAAGCATTTAATCTAAATGGCAGTTACACAGAATTTGGGATGGTCT
>NZ_DKHR01000030.1:0-7054 GCF_002453835.1 Psychrobacter sp. UBA6739 | reverse complement strand
TCCGAAATTAGTTGACCACTACAAATCTAATGATTTGTATAAAAAAGCTCTTTTTGCAAGGTTGAATAAGTTTCCTTCGAACAGAATATTTTTGCCAATATCCATTAACTCATTATCATTAATTATATCTAAATCATTCTGTGGTTTAGTTTTTGTATATATTACTTCACCAAGCTGATATGGGATAAAATTATCGGAAAGTGAATGGAAGTTGGCTTCGTCAACATCAATTCCAATAACAACTCCTTGATGAGAATCCCCATAATGAGACCACATTAATGAATTTAATGGTTGTCTGGTCAAAGACAATACGGCATATCCTCGAGAGAATCTATTTTTACAAGCGTTTTGAGCTATTTGAGGACTTACCATAAAATTCGGTTTCTCTTTAAAACCAAAAGCAGTACATTCAAAAGGATCGTTAAAATCTTCTAGGTGCGTAAAACCGATAGATGACGTTTCGATAGCTTTCATCGCACCTGATAATGACATGTATTTGTATAAAATCATGTGGTTCCATATCTATTAACAGTAAAATTACTTTTGTAAGCTTAACCTTTTATATTAATTTAGTCTTGTATATAACTTGTCTTTCTTGGAACTATATGGTGGGTTACGCTTGAGCTAACCCACCCTACGCCAAACTCAAAATTACGTTCAAGCTTTGCTCAAACAATTACTGGTCAATTTCAGAAGCGTTTTAGCCCTGATAGTAGCGGTATCCTAACGCAGACGATGGCGATGCGGACTATGGCTGTGGGCAGTCGCTCGAATGTTGGAACGCCACCAGACAAATTAGTCCGCACGCCATCGACAAGTTAGATACAAGCGAATAGTAGGATTAGCTCCCACAACTAACCACTCTTCAAGAACTTATAAATCTATTTCTCAAAATTATCCTACCTACCACACAGCCATTGAATTCCAATCTCGCATCGGCAACAATGTCATTATCTATTTATAACGTTCAATATAAAAAACCATTCGAAAAAAAGGACAAACAATGAAACTGCGTATCTTGAAATCAGCCGTGACCAACCCTTGGTTTAACCTCGCGACCGAAGACTGGATATTTAATACGCTCGACCCAGACTCGCACACGCTATTCTTATGGCGCAATAGCGAAACCGTGGTCATTGGGCGCTCGCAAAACCCATGGGTAGAATGCAAAATCGATAAGATGGAAGCGGACGAGGTGTTTTTGGCGCGGCGACAGAGTGGCGGCGGCGCGGTATTTCATGATTTGGGCAATACCAACTTTACCTTTTTATCACCCAAAGATGACTACGATCAAGCAGCGAACTTTACCATCATCATCAATGCGCTAAAAAAGTTAGGCATAGACGCGGATTTATCAGGTCGTAATGACATGCAAGTCGGTGATAAGAAAATATCAGGCAGCGCCTTTAAACATGCAGCCGGTCGTAGCTTTCATCACGGGACATTACTCGTGAACGCCAATATGCAGAAGCTCGGCGATTATCTCAATCCGCATCCGCTTAAGCTAAAAGCCAAAGGCATCAAGTCCGTGCGTGCGCGCGTCGCTAACTTGGTTGAGTTTAATGAAGACATCAATCACGAGACTTTATCTGATGCGATTATCGAGGCGTTTTGTGAATACTATCGCGACAAAGATTATGGCGACACTACGCCAGTAGAAGAATTGGATGAAGCCAGTCTCGCGCAGCAGCCGACACTCAATAAATATTATCAGCAAATGGCAGATTGGGGTTGGCGCTTTGGCAAAACACCTGAATTTTCCCATCATATTGAGACACGCTTTGATTGGGGTATTATTGACTTGCACCTTGATGTGAAGCAAGCAGTGATACGCGATGTGGTTATTTTCTCTGATGCGCTAAACGTTGAACTGATTGACCAGTTAAAAGATGCCCTGACTGGCGTTAAATATAATAAAGAACCTATTAAAGCCAAGTTGGACGAATTAGGTAAGACTCATCCTGATTTGGCAGCGCAGATTGATGACGTGTCTGTGTGGCTGCTTAGGGAAATGGAAGGTTAGATTTTTGCTTGTTATTAATAATGAATAAAGAGACTCAATTTCCTCTTGTATCCAATTGCTCAAACGCTTTTATGCTTTACGCTGACTGAGCTTGCCGTATAAATCATGACTTTAGACAAACTTAAGTTTGATATTTTACGCTTTAGCCATCTATAATGTCAGGCAAATAATAGTTCCGCTATAAAAGTCCAAACTTTAAACGTTTAAGCAAGGTAGCACTATGGCAGCCTATATCACCGTCGGCGCAAAGACCTCTCACGGTGGGACGGTCATCTCCGGCTCAGCGCACACCACTCATAACGGTATCCCTGTCGCGCGTAAAGGCGATAAAGTCATCTGTAAAAAATGCAAAAAGGTGACCACTATTCTTAGTGGCGACCCATCCTTTGTTGTCGATGGTGCACCTATTGCACGTGGCGGCGATGTCACCAGCTGCGGTGCTAAGCTGATTGCTAGTCAGCAGTCATTTGCGGAGTCAGGTTTTGATGTAGGCAGTATTGCGCAGGCAGCGCCTTTGCAGTTTCCGAAGTCGGATATGAGTAGTTCATTTGTAGAGAATGATGAGGAAGAACCTGAAGAGATTCACTTTGCTGTTGAAGTCCTTGAGCTCTATTCCGAAAATAACGCTAGCAATATCAAAGTCGATGAGTTTGATAGTGAAGGCAACTATTTAGGTAGTTACGACTTAGCAGATAACCCGAGTAATTTATCAGCAAATATCTCAGGATTTGGAGATTATAACCCCCATAACCCTAATGTGCAGTGGGATTCCACTGAAAATCGGATGATGTCTAAAAAGCAAAAATCTAAGAGCAATGGCGTTAACTCTAATCTTCCTTGGTATGAACAAGAAGGTAATCAAAACAAAGCAATGGCACTGGCAGATGAAGTTAGTAAAGGCATATCTGAAAGCTTAAATTCAACTGCAGAAGGGTACAAAGATAGAGGAAATAAATTAGTAAAAGACACAGTTGGTGTTGCTAAGCACACTAAAAATGCCATGGTTATTAATCTTGGTATTATAGAAGCTGGATTAAAGGATTTTCCCCAAAGAACTAAGGCCTCGGCAGCAACTGCCATGCTACGATTCGGTCAAAGATCGAACGTAGACTTTGTATATATAGCAGGTGGCGCAGGCGTTAAACATTTTGGTATTGATATAGGAATGTCTGTAAACGTTCATAACGGAAAAGTATATGAACCTGCAATCGCAAATGCTAATGTCAATACTAATAAGGCGCCATCCATTAGTGTTCAGGTAGGGGTTGGACGTATTATAAGTAGTAACATTAAAGATGACGCTAGAGCTACAGATGCCATCCTATCAGGTAAAGGACATTCATATTCTATTGAAGTTGGTCCAGCAACTGCTGCCATTGAAACGACTGATGATGGTACGACCTTTGCAGCAAGCGGTAGTGTTGGTAAAGGTTGGACCATTAAAGGTTATAATGGCAGCTCTTCTATTGGTGCTAGTAAAGGCTCTACAAATATGGAAGAAGCAACTAACATGAAATACAACTCTGCAAGAAATATAATCAAGTATGTAGGAAAATAATCAGTGAAAATAAGAGGTGAAGAATACAAGTTATCCCATATCTTATTTATTGCTTTCGTTTTTGTTTTCTTCATATTATCTATTAAAACAGAACCGAACAAAGAGCTTGAAGTATATCGACAAGAACTAACAGAGAAGGAAGGTTGGTTGCTTTCCGAAATGAGTAAAATCGCGATCTTTCTAAACTTTGATGAAAGTGAGTATGATTATACTAACCGTGAGGTTTGGTTTTATTCTTGGTATTACGGTTACGACTTTAATGAAGGTAAATTATTAAGGCTAAAACATAGTCTGATCGAAAGAGGTTGGACAGATATGACTAATCGAATGGAAAAGCACGATTATACAGCTTTAGTTACAGTAAAATCTGATGAGATAGCTAAAAATATCCAAATCTTATGCAATGATAAAGCCACTATACTTTTGTATATGACAGATATGCAAAAAGACCCTGATTACAAGTCTACTAAAGTTAGAACACTGATTGAACTTCTCTATGACTATAGTTCACCTTGTTATGATTTGATTGAAGAACAGTATGAGAATTCTAGCGATATAGAACTAAATAATTAGTATCACTTTCTAAAATTTAATAACGAGAACATATAAAAAATAAACTGTTAAAAGGATATCTAATGTATCAAAGAAAAACTACTACTCTAATTAAGTCTTTACTATTAGCTACTTTATTATCAAATATATTAATCGTTTCTGCTTGTTCAGCGGAGTCATCAAACACTCCTATACTGTCAAATCAAAGCACTCCTGCTGAGATATACGAACTTGGCCTTGCCTACTATGAGGGTAACTCAGTTCCTCAGGATTATGAAAAATCTTTTAGCCTATTTAAAAGAGCTGCTGATCAAGATTATGCTCCTGCTAAATATGATCTCGGTACTATGTATTATGAAGGTATTGCTGTTGAGAAAGATTATAAAAAAGCATTTAAGTGGTTCCAACAAGCTGCTAACCAAGGGTATTCTAAAGCTCAATTCAATCTCGGTGTTATGTACCATGAAGGTATCACTGTTGAAAAAGATGATCTAAAAACATTTAAATGGCTTCAACGATCTGCTAACCAAGGGGACGCAGACGCTCAGCATCATATAGGCGTCATGTATCATGAAGGTATTGGTGTGGAACAAGATTATAAAAAAGCAATGCAGTGGTATACCAAAGCCGCTGATCAAGGATTAGATGTAGCACAATTTAATATCGGTGATCTTTACGAACATGGTTATGGCGTGCCGCAAGATTATGACAAAGCTTTTGAGTGGTACAAAAAGGCTGCTGATCAGGGAAACCAAGAAGCAAGCAATCGAATAGGTAGATTGGTTATGAATGGTAAAATCGATGATAAAGATATCGTCATTTATAGCACACAGGAAACTGGTCTTACATTAGGCGATATTGAAAAAATGAGCCAATAACTTATAAGTTACCTAATCACTCTGTCTAAAGTAGCTTTGACCTCACTAGCATACTACCCCAAACCTTATTTTAAATATAAAAATTCCAGCAGTGATGGAACCCTTCTCACTGGCTCACCGCATACCATTCATAACATTATCCCTGTCGCTCGTAAGGGCTATAAAGTCATTTGTAAAAAATGTAAAAAGGTTACCACCTTTCTTAGTGGTGAACCATCCTTTATCGTCGATAGTGCACCCATCGCACGCGGCGGTAATGTGACCAGCTGCGGAGTTAAGTTAATTGCTAGTCAGCAAACGTTTTAGTAGTCGGACTTTGATGTGATGGGAGTTGAGCAAGCGAAGGCAATAAGGCTAGAAGTACAAAAATCCTTTAATGAAGCAATGGGTGATTACAACTTACAGTTTGTGATGCAAGATAAAACCGAAAATGCTTTATCGGGTAGACCTTATGTTATCTACGATGCGGATGGCGAAATATTTCAAATGGTGAACCGCCCCGGGATTGTCGGAGACTTAATATTCTGAGAGAATACGACAATGAAAAGACAAACCTACACTCCTGAGATTAAAAAACGCGCCGTTCGCATGCTGATTGAAGCGTCGAGCGACTATCCTTCTACATGGTCAGCCATTCAAGCCATAGCGTCAAAGATTGGCTGTACGCCTGAGACACTGCGATCTTGGCATAAAAAGCACATAGACCAAACTATTCCCGCCTCAGTGCAGGCTCAAAGTGACAAAGAGCGTATCAAAGAACTTGAACGAGAGAATAGAGAACTCAAGCAAGCCAATGAGATTATACGTAAGGCTGCTGCTTTTTTCGCCCAGGCGGAGAAGGGCCGTCCACCCAGATAATGGTTCAGTTTATTGATGACTATAGAGGTAGTTATGGGATCGAGCTGATTTGTAGAGTACTACCGATTGCCCCGTCAACCTATCACCGTGCTAAAGACCTAGAGTGCTGCCCTGAAAAGCGTTCACTGCGCAGTCAGCATGACGACTTTTACCTCAGTGAAATCAGACGCATCTGGCAGGACAGCAAATGCCGCTATGGTGCTCGCAAAGTCTGGCGGCAGATGAAAGCTGACGGGTTAAAGGTTGCTCGGTGTACCGTAGAACGTTTAATGAGCCAGCACGGCTTAAAAGGTGTCTGGCGCGGTAAGGGTAAGATTACCACCAACAGCCGTGATGATCAAAAGCGCGCTGATGACTTAGTCAATCGTAACTTTAGCGCCCATCGTCCTAACCAGCTGTGGGTTGCAGATTTTACTTATATCAAGACATTGAGCGGCTGGGTTTATACCGCTTTTATCATCGATGCATTTGCTCGCGCTATTGTCGGCTGGAAAGTATCGAATCGTATGAACACTGATATGGTAATGGCAGCATTAAATCAAGCGATAACCGATAGAAATAATCCCAAAGACGTGATTCATCATAGTGATCGAGGCGTTCAGTATTTATCCATTCGCTACACTGAGAAGATGGCTGACTGCGGTGTGATTGCCTCTGTCGGTACAACAGGCGATTCATACGACAATGCATTGGCTGAAACGGTCAATAGCCTTTATAAGACTGAAGTAATCCATCATTTAAAAGAGAATTGGAACTGTGTAAATGATGTTGAACTGGCAACCCTTGAGTGGGTAGATTGGTTCAATAAAACACGACTACATAGTAGGATTGGTTATGTGTCACCTTTTGATTTTGAAAAGCGGTATTATGATAATTTAACCCTGTCAGGCATTGCTGCCTGACTCAAGTAAATCACTCTCCGATATAGTCGGGGCGGTTCACAGTGTCAAAATTTCTCTGTAGTCTAATTATCATTTGCTTATATCTAACAGGTTGTAATAATGATACTCAAATTTACCATGCTAAATACCTAGATGATATCTTTCCAAATACTGACGGACAGCAAACATTCATTGTGAAATCTCATTTTTGGAATCGTCCTACTTGCGGGAAAATAGAGCAGTGGTCAAAAGAAAATATAAAACCTGTAAATCATCAAAAAATAGACCTCTTGCAAAAGTAGCA